>NZ_JBHIOG010000018.1:0-38471 GCF_042195435.1 Bartonella sp. CL162QHHD | reverse complement strand
TTTTTTTAAATAAAATAACCCAAACATTTCCAATAAAATATTGTAACAAAAAATCCTATTTCAAGACATTATTGGAAAAATAAGAAGCGTATAAAAGTTTCTTGCTGGATAGCAGCGGCTTTCAGATTATAATACCCCTCCCCTCACAACGGTTGCAACTTTTCTTACATATCGCAATGATGTCATGTAAACGGCTAAAGATTAGAGTACATATTCTATAATCACCATTGCATAAATATCTTACACGCTTTATGCTTTTCCATGGGAGCAAAAGGAAGATGTCCATGTCATCTAAACTGACGCGTAACCAAACATTGGTTTTAAATACTTTAAAAAATGCAAAAGGGCCTTTAAGTGCTTATGCGATTCTCAATCACTTACGCGAAGAAGGTTTTCGCGCACCTCTCCAAGTTTATCGTGCGTTAGAAAAACTCGTACAGTTAAAGTGTATTCATCGTCTTGAAAGTGTAAATGCCTTTATGGTCTGTTTACACCCTGAAAACTGTCAACATGAACTTACAACGTTTATAATTTGCGAAAACTGTGGCACAGTCAACGAAATACAAAATCAAACGATTGTATCAAGTTTAAAACAGATGGTTCAAGCGGTTGACTTCCAAGCACACAAAAGCA
Source organism: Bartonella sp. CL162QHHD (assembly GCF_042195435.1). Classification (NCBI taxonomy): domain Bacteria; kingdom Pseudomonadati; phylum Pseudomonadota; class Alphaproteobacteria; order Hyphomicrobiales; family Bartonellaceae; genus Bartonella; species Bartonella sp. CL162QHHD. The sequence goes on along the minus strand of NZ_JBHIOG010000018.1, from coordinate 37,838 downwards.
CCCTAGAAGTACGAGGTCTTTGTAAAAAATGCGCAATAAAATAAGACATCTAACTTGAAAATAAGATCTCTAACTTGCAAGTTTATATATTTAGTATTATGTAGCAGGGATCGCCTTATTGTTGGAAAAGCTCTTATCGTCCGTGCATATATCACCCTACCCTAGAGTGAGAGGCTTATTATACTCGTTAGAACATAAATATTGAAAGTATAAAATCATGTCCGTATCTGAGATCATTTTTTCAACAAAAAATCTCGATAAAATGAAACGAAAAAAAGTAATCAAAGCTCTTCTTATCGTCTTTGCGCTTTTTGTACTTTGGTTTAGCTATAAGTGGACGACGCAATGGTGTTATATGCTGTCCACTGAAGATGCCTAAACTGTGGCACAGTCAACGAAATACAAAATCAAACGATTGTATCAAGTTTAAAACAGATGGTTCAAGCGGTTGGCTTCCAAGCACACAAAAGCACCCTAGAAGTACGAGGTCTTTGTAAAAAATGCGCAATAAAATAAGACATCTAACTTGGAAATAAGATCTCTAACTTGCAAGTTTATATATTTAGCATTATGTAGCAGGAATCGCCTTATTGTTGGAAAAGCTCTTATCGTCCGTGCATATATCACCCTACCCTAGAGTGAGAGGCTTATTATACTCGTTAGAACATAAATATTGAAAGTATAAAATCATGTCCGTATCTGAGACCATTTTTTCAACAAAAAATCTCGATAAAACGAAACGAAAAAAAGTAATCAAGGCTCTTCTTATCGTCTTTGCGCTTTTTGTACTTTGGTTTAGCTATAAGTGGACGACGCAATGGCGTTATATGCTGTCCACTGAAGATGCCTATGTGCAAGGAGATATAGCCGCTATTGCGACTAAATTAAATGGGTATATTGAAAAAATTGCCATTAAAGCCAACCAAGTTGTAAAAAAGGACGATGTTTTATTTTACCTAGACAATGGTGATTATAAAATAGCCTTGGATCAAACAGAAGCGCATCTTAACACACAGAAAAAAACACTTCTACGCATTGATGCGCAAATCACAGCCGCTCGTAGTTCTTTAGATGATGCAAAAGCACAAAAAGCAGCCGCTTCAGCCATAGCAACCAATGCACAACTCACCTTAAAACGTGTAACAGAACTGAAAGCCAATCGTTATGCTCCTCAATCCAATGTTGATGATGCCAAATCCGCTTATGAACAAGCCATTGCGAATGTTAACAGAGCGGATGCAAAAATGGCTTCAGCACGTGCAAATATCCGAGTGCTAGAAGCGCAACGAAGTGAAACAGAAAGCGAAACAAAGAGTTTAGAGCTCTCGCGTAAAAAAGCACAACGTGATCTTGATTCGACCATTATACGAGCGCCATTTGATGGAGTTATAGGAAATTTAACAGCAAAAACGGGAGATTTTGTTGTAAATGGCCAACGTCTTGCGGCGTTAGTCCCCATACATGCACTTTATATTGAAGCAAACTATAAAGAAACACAGCTACAAGACATTCATACCGGACAAAAAGCTTATATTTCTGTTGATGCCTTCGAAGATGATGTTTTTACAGGAACAGTGCTTTCTATTTCGCCCGCAACAGGCGCTGTTTTTTCTCTTCTGCCTCCACAAAATGCTACCGGTAACTTTACAAAGATTGTCCAGCGCATTCCCGTACGTATTTCTATTCCAGAAGAAGTTTTAAAAACCGGACATATCCGAGCAGGAATGAGTGTTTCAGTGAAAATTGATACACGTACAAAGCCACAAGATAAAAGTCTCTTATAAAAAAAGTAGAAGATCTTACTATGACATCTTCCATACCAGAGCTCATACAGTCTCAAGAACGCATAGGAATGCGCAAAATTGTAGTTTTTATTGCTATGTCTTTTGGCATGTTTATGGCAATCTTAGATATCCAAATCGTTTCCTCTTCTTTAGCTGAAATTCAAGCGGGTCTTACAGCAAGCTCTGAAGAAATTTCATGGGTTCAAACCTCCTATCTCATCGCTGAAGTCATCATGTTGCCGCTTTCTGGATTTTTAGGAAGATTGCTTTCAACACGTGTTTTCTTCACCATATCAGCGATCGGGTTTACGATTACTTCTGTTCTTTGTGCAACAGCAACATCTATTGGAGAGATGATTTTGTATCGCGCACTACAAGGTTTTATTGGTGGAGGAATTATCCCAAGCGTTTTTGTCGCCTCTTATGTTCTTTTTCCTCCTTCCAAACGCCCAATTGTTACCCCTATTGTTGGACTAGTAGCAACATTGGCCCCCACCATTGGTCCAACCGTGGGAGGCTATATTTGTCATCTCTCATCATGGCATTGGCTCTTTCTCATCAATGTACCCTGCGGGATTATCATCTCAATTCTCGCTTGGAAATTAATTGATTTTGATAAAGCTGATCCCTCTTTAATGAAGAAGTTTGATTGGTTAGGATTCATTTCTATGGCTACTTTCTTGGGAACTTTAGAGTATATTCTAGAAGAAGGAGCACGTCATGATTGGCTGAGTGATACGCTGATTCGGGATTTGTTCATTACCATGATTCTTGCTGCAGCCTTATTCTTCTGGCGTGCTTTTACAGTAAAAGAACCCATTGTAGATCTCTCTACTTTTTCTAATTTTAATTTTTCAGCTGCATCCATTTTTTCCTTTTCATTGGGAATAGGCCTTTATGGACTCACGTACCTTTATCCTGTCTATTTAAGCCAAATCCGCCACTTTGATGCCCTCATGATTGGAGAAACATTGTTTCTTTCAGGATTCGTCATGTTATTAACTGCCCCGCTTGCTGGATTTCTTTCAGCACGAATGGATGCACGTTTAATGATGGCAATAGGACTTTTTGGTTTTGCAATAGGTATTTGGATGGCGAGCTCTATCACAGATAACTGGGATTTTTGGCAGCTTTTTTGGCCGCAAGTTTTCCGTGGTGCTTCTGTAATGTTATGTATGGTTCCTATTAATAATATTGCCTTGGGAACACTCCCACCAGAACGGATGCAAAATGCTTCTGGACTCTTTAATCTCACCCGGAATCTAGGTGGGGCTGTAGGGCTTGCCATTATCAACACTCTCATAACAAAACGCACAGACTTCCATCATGAACGAATAGCCGAAACTCTTAACTACGCAAACAGACAAGCAACTGAAATGCTTTCAAATCTTACTGTATTATTCAAAACAGAAACCTTTGATTCCTATACTCTGGCTCTTTCTCAATTGTTTGGTATGGTACGCATACAAGCAACCATTATGGCTATTAGTGATATTTTCTTTATCATAACCATCATTTTTGGTGTTTTGACATTTATGACCATGTTTCTCAAAAAAATACCACCTCTCATGGATTCACCACCAAATCACTAAGCTTAATTAAAATTGAGAAATATTTTTTATCCTTATCACTTTGCTCGTTTCCTATGCACTTTATCTTGTCTCAAGAGACAGTATAAATAAACATATGATTCTAAATGATTCTTCTGATAAAAATTCTTTTAATGCGGGCTCTTTCCGCACTTAAAAACAACTTCTCGCATACAAAAATTGTTCTAGATGATAATAAACAAAGAGCTTATCTAAAGTGCTCCACACCATAAAGATAAAGCAGCCATTTCTATAAGATTTTTGATTTATCACCATAGGGTAAAAAACATTAAATCTCTCATCTATCTACCCCCTTTTTACGCTACTATCCTCATAAAAACTATTTTGTTAAGATTCTGTGCCTTCACTCTTTTGATTCTTACAAGAATATTCATAAAAGATTTATGATTCTTGTGATTTTTATTCACGCACATATTTCTCTTATAATGTGTAGGATAACGTTTTTTTTGATTCTGAATGCAAAATTTTACATGAGAAAATCATTTTGTATTTGATCCTCTCATGCCAATTGCAAAACGATTTACCTTTATAGCAAAAAAGTAATGATATATTTTTTTCAAAAAAGCTGCTTTTAAACATGTAATTTTATTTTTTTACACTCTTTAAAAAAAGCTGATACTTACAATTTTGATTCTACTGCTACATATTTTTCTTTCTTAAGCCCCTTCTCTTTCAACAAGAGCTGAAATGGTATAAAATTTCTCAAAATATCTCTCTATTGAATCAATCAAAACCATTCCCTTGCACATAAAAAGCAAAGAAATAAAAACTGTTTAAGAAAAAAGTAAAATATCCAACCGTTTTTATGCAAGATTTATCAACGATATTGAAAACTGGAAAACTGTATGATGATAGCGACTTTAAAAGAACACAAGACAACTCAAAAATCCGGTTCCTTCAGTATTATAAAATAAGACACTATTTCAAAAAATGAGCTTAAAATATATTCTTACTCACTTAACTGAAATTATCAAAAATAAGAAACCAGCCCCATAAAGAAAAAGCCATATAATAAAATCGCAATACAACTCCCCAAAACTTTGTACCGCTAAATACCTTGGCACTGTCAAAACGGTATGCTCTTCTCAATGGCAGCTGCTGAAAAACGAAATAAACACTATCTTCAAGCGACTTTATGATGCTGAAAACGATTTGAAACTTCTCGTTCTCCACTAGGAACCAAAGTGCCATAACACCCAGAAAGATAATGTGGTATCAGTTCCAACGCTTGAAAGCGATGTTTTTCGTAAGGACCAGGCATTGCCAAATTTTCTGTTAAACTATTTGAAAAGCCAAAACGTTGATAAAATTCAAAATCCCCTACCAGCAAAATGGCGCCATATCCCAATTTTTTTGCTGTTTCAATTGCATGTCGGACTAAAATTGATCCTATTCCCATACCAGCACATTCAGACGCAACAGCCAAGGGGCCTAAAAGTAAAGCATGTTGTGTTTCATTTTTTTCTTTAGAAAAAGAAACATGCCAAAGACGGACACTTCCCACAAGCTCTCCAAGCACATTTTTAACCACAAAAGAGAGCCCTTGAGCAGCCAAACGACCACGACGTAAAACCTCTGATGATTTACGTTTACGTCCATACCCCATCATTGAATCAAGCAAATTTTCTCGATAAGGCTTATCGGCTTCTTGCTCCAATAAAAGTGTAAAACATGCCCCATCTTTTGTTTGAAAATTAATCATGTTCATCTCTATAACCGCCCTCTTACAGCGCCATGACGAGCATAGCAAAAAATCTAAAAAACTATAGTTAAAAGGAAATGTCAGATCACATATGATCGTAAAGGCTCAAAACCATTAAAAGCAACCGATGCGTAAGTTGTTGTGTAAGCACCCGTTCCATGAATCAATATTTCATCTCCTATCGTTAGGGATAGAGGAAGCGGATAAGGTGTTTTTTCATAGAGAACATCTGCCGAATCGCATGTCGGTCCAGCCAAAATACAAGGCTCCATCACCTTATCATCATGAGGTGTCTCAATAGGATAACGAATGGCTTCATCCATAGTCTCAGCAAGACCATTAAATTTCCCAATATCAAGATAAACCCATCGTACATTATCGTTATCAGCTTTTTTAGATATTAGAACAACTTCTGTACGAATAACACCAGCATTGCCAACCATCGCACGTCCTGGCTCAATAATCGTCTCAGGGATACGATTACCAAAATGCTTTTTCAATGAATCAAAAACTGCTGTACCATAAGCTTGTTCTGTAGGGACATCTTTCAAATAACGCGTTGGAAAACCGCCCCCCATATTCACCAACCTTAGTGAAATGCCTTCTTGTTCCAAACGCTTAAAAACTGTAGAAGCATCCGATAAAGCACGATCCCACGCACTCAAATCAACCTGCTGAGATCCAACATGAAAAGAAACACCATAGGCTTGCAAACCCAATTGGTGTGCCCGTCTTAGAACATCAACCGCCATATCTGGAACACAACCAAATTTGCGTGACAATGGCCACTCTGCACCTTTGCCATCGGTAAGAACACGGCAAAAAACACGTGCTCCTGGAGCAACACGCGCAATTTTTTCCACTTCTTCAACACAATCAACAGCATAAAGTGAAACTCCCAATGCATATGCTCGTGCAATATCACGCTCTTTTTTAATCGTATTTCCAAAAGAAATACGCTCTGACGTTGCTCCTGCTTTTAAAGCCATTTCAATTTCTGCAACAGAAGCCGCATCAAAAGAAGATCCTAAAGAACTTAGCAAACGCAAGATTTCAGGAGCTGGATTTGCCTTTATTGCGTAAAAAATACGAGACTGCGGCAGAGCTTTTTCAAAATTTAAATAGTTATCACGAACAACATCAAGGTCAACAATTAAGCATGGACCTTCAGAACGATGTGTTGCAAGAAAATCGCGAATACGTTGCGTTGCCATCTGCAATTCTCCTTGAGGGAACGCTCCCCCACTCTATGCTTAGACAGCCAAAGCTGCCAAAAGCTAAAGGACAAAAAACACACAACAACCATCCCCATTCTGATTACAAAAAACCAGAAATTAGCATTGCATGCTGCGAAAGAACAGCGCGAAACCGCGTTATTCTATTTTATATGCCTTTTTGATTGGAGTTGAGAAAACCACTTCCGCACTGAAGGCAATGAGGTGTGCCTCTATAGTTATCCCAGCATTTAAAAGCTGGAAGACACCAGAAAGGCCCGCACCGTCGTTGCTTCAAGATGTCCTCATTCTTGCAATTGGCTGTAAGAATGACTGGAGCGGTTAGTTCCAGGTACCGTACCGGTTAATCTCACCATTTGAGAACCAGCGGACACCCACAGGCACGTGCGACTTTGGGCAAGGCATCCTATAAAACGAATTCTTTCTCATTTCAATCATTTTTTTAATTTTAAACATTTTTTAATTCTTAAAGATAAAATGATGCGAAAAAACAACACTCTCCCCCACCAAACAAGGTCATTCATCCACTTTCATGGGATCACTCCCCTCATGTAAAACAGAATACCCCAAACGGAATATAGTTGGGTTGTATCTTCACGTACTTTCTTTAAAGAAACATTTCTTAAAGTGCTCGAGCCAACTTCACACCAGCGCCCATAAATGATAGAATAGTACCCCCAATAAAATAATATAAAATCTATTGAACCCACTATTTTTAGGCTTCATAAAAGAGCAAGCTGATCATCATCACACACTAAGCCCCCAATGTTGTGACAGCCCTTGACATTTGAGACGATTAATAAGAGGCACGTCCTTCTTGTATTGTTTTACTCCACGTGACTTTCCCCGCTTGTAACGTGGAAGAGATATGGTTTTTATTGATTCAACCATAGAAACAGGCTTGGAATGAGAGAATTCTGACGATATTTAGATCTCTTATTCAAGATGTAAATAGCCAATTATTATAAATCAATGTGCTAAATTGTTCGTAAATGACTTTTCTATTTTAAAATGAAAAGTATTTGAAATACTCAATCCTATAAAGTCAAAGAAAGTAAACAATCTATAATGATTACTTATAAGTCAAATAATTTAACATAAACAAAAAGACCGAATAATATCCGGTCTTATAAAATATTTTTCTACTAATATTAAAAAACTCTTCTCTCTTAAATTTAAGAGAAAAACGCTACAATTTAAAGCCCTACACTGCGATATCCTTATGTCCCTTGATGAGAATCAATTGCACGCAACTTCAACAATTGAAACTGCCTATGGCGCTCACGAAAGCGCTCTCTATCGGCTTCACTACGCGTGTTATAACAAGCATCACAGGAAACACCTTCCTCATAATGAGGCGATAATTTGCTTTCAGCATTAAGAGGAGAACGACACGCGCGACATAATTCGCGTCCACATTCTTCAAGACCATGATGAACAGAAACACGCTCATCAAAAACAAAACACTCACCCCACCATAAACTTTTCTCTTTTGGAATTTTTTCTAAATATTTGAGAATACCTCCTTTTAGATGGTAGACTTGCTCATAACCAAGATCACGAACATAAGCTGTTGATTTTTCACACCGAATACCACCTGTACAAAACATGGCAATTTTCTTTTTTTTCTTTAACTCAGCCTCATGTTTACGCACCCATTCAGGAAATTCGCGAAATGTTTTAATCTGCGGATCAATCGCTCCTTGAAAACTCCCTATTGCATATTCATAATCATTACGCGTATCGATCAAAATTGTCTCTTCATCTTGAATAAGAGCATTCCAATCTTCAGGATCCACATAAGTACCAACAACTTTTAGCGGATCAACCCCTTCAACCCCCATTGTTACAATCTCTTTTTTCAACCGCACTTTCATGCGATGAAAAGGCATTTTTGATGCCCATGAATATTTAATCTCCGGCGTTTGAAACGCTGGTTCAGCCATAATAAAGTCCACCAATGCCTCAATTGCCGCACAAGAACCAGCAACTGTTCCATTAATTCCCTCTTGTGCTAAAAGCAGAGTGCCTTTGATATCCTTTGCTTGACATAATTCCTGCAAAGGTTTTTGTAATTGATGATAATGTTTCAAATCTGCAAAGCAATAAAGTGCAGCAACTTTAAAATTCTTTTCCATGTGTTTTGCCATAACGCGCGTTTCATTCAATTTCAAGATTTATTCATGTACTCTTTAACATATTGTGCTTAATCAAACGATACAAACAATATCATCTCCAAGAAGAAAAAATATCATGTGCCAAAAAAGAGAAAAGCTTTTATTATATCTCCAAGGACAAACTGTTATACCTGTTTTGCTCATTGACAATCTACAAAGTGCTGTACCCTTAACACGCGCTCTTGTCAAAGGTGGATTAAAAACAATTGAGATCACCTTGCGAACACCAAATGCCCTCAAAGCAATTCAGAAAATTACACAAGAAGTCCCTGAAGCAATTGTTGGAGCCGGCACAATTCTCAACACAACACATTACGAAAAAGCCGAACAAGCTGGAGCCAAGTTTATTGTAAGCCCCGGATTATCCAATGAACTAATCAATTGTGCAAAAAATAGTGAAATTCCCCTTCTTCCCGCTGCAATGACCCCAAGTGAACTCATGCAAGCATTAAACAAAGGCTATTCATATCTTAAATTTTTCCCTGCTGAAGCTGCTGGAGGTATTTCCTTCATTGAAGCTTTAGCATCTCCCTTCTCTGATATCCGGTTTTGCCCAACAGGCGGTATTACACAAAAAAGTGCAACACAATGGCTTCAACTGCCCAATGTCTTCTGCGTTGGTGGTTCTTGGATAGCGCCCCAACAACTCATTGCAATAAGTGATTGGGATTCGATTACTGCATTAGCATATACCGCATCACAACTTCCCTCTCCCTCGAAAAAAGCTCTTTCTACAATCTAATATAAAGTGCAAGAATATCAGCCCCTTCAACAAGACCAAAGCTTTCACACATCCTTGCGCAATCTTTTAACATTGCCATGGAACCACAAATCATCACCCGATCTTCATCAGGATAAATTTTAGGAAGGCCTGTTGTTTCAAAAAAGCTCCCACTCTCCATAACAGTCGTAATACGCCCCATATGCTCAGAAAGCTCACAAGTAGTCATAGGATAAAATTTCAACTGTTGTGCATATGCCCCAATGAATGAATCTTGTTGCAAAGAGAAAACAAGATCTTTTGCACAAATTAACTCATTCTTTTCGCGCGTTATTTAAATAAGAACAACTTCTGAAAATTTTTCATAAGTGTCAGAATCACGAATAAAGCTTGCAAAAGGAAAAACCCCGTACCGGTTTGAAAGAAGATAAAGCACCAATTTTCCCACCCATTACTCCACAAAAGCGCGCTCTACAACATAAGTAGCAGGAGCATTATTGGCCCCTTCAACAAGACCAAAGCTTTCACACATCCTTGCGCAATCTTTTAACATTGCCATGGAACCACAAATCATCACCCGATCTTCATCAGGATAAATTTTAGGAAGGCCTGTTGTTTCAAAAAAGCTCCCACTCTCCATAACAGTCGTAATACGCCCCATATGCTCAGAAAGCTCACAAGTAGTCATAGGATAAAATTTCAACTGTTGTGCATATGCCCCAATGAATGAATCTTGTTGCAAAGAGAAAACAAGATCTTTTGCACAAATTAACTCATTCTTTTCGCGCGTTATTTAAATAAGAACAACTTCTGAAAATTTTTCATAAGTGTCAGAATCACGAATAAAGCTTGCAAAAGGAAAAACCCCGTACCGGTTTGAAAGAAGATAAAGCACCAATTTTCCCACCCATTACTCCACAAAAGCGCGCTCTACAACATAAGTAGCAGGAGCATTATTGGCCCCTTCAACAAGACCAAAGCTTTCACACATCCTTGCGCAATCTTTTAACATTGCCATGGAACCACAAATCATCACCCGATCTTCATCAGGATGAATTTTAGGAAGGCCAGTTGTTTCAAAAAAGTCCCCACTTTCCATAACAGTCGTAATACGCCCCATATGCTCAGAAGATTCACGAGTAGTCATAGGATAAAATCTCAACTGTTGTGCATACTCTCCAATGAGTGGATCTTGTTGCAAAGAGGAAACAAGATCTTTTGCATAAATTAACTCATTCTTTTCGCGCGTTGTTTGAATAAGGACAACTTCTGCAAACTTTTCATAAGTTTCAGGATCACGAATAAGGCTTGCAAAAGGAGCAATTCCCGTCCCAGTTGAAAGAAGATAAAGACGTTTTCCAGGAATAAGAGCATCAAGAACCAGCGTTCCTGTAGATTTTTTACGCATGAGAACTGTATCACCAATTTTAATTTTTTGGAGATGCTCGGTTAAAGGTCCCCCTGGAACTTTTATCGAAAAAAACTCAAGCTGTTCATCCCAAAAGGGGCTTGCAATCGAATAAGCGCGATAAATCGGCTTTTCTGCATTTGGCAAACCGATCATAACAAACTCACCCGAACGAAAACGAAAACTTTCCGGACGATTCAGACGGAATTTAAATAACCGATCTGTGTAGTGACAAACCTCTTGGACAGTAAGGGCGAACACATTCTCAGGAATCGGAAAATTTGCAACGCTGCTGATGCTTGACGGAACATTGGTAGCAGACGTATTCATACTCTTCCCTATATTTTATTGAACGTTAAATTTCGAATCCTTGACGTGATATAGTACTTGCACAACCATCTGCCAACAATTTTCTTAAAACAAAAGCCTCAAGGTTAACACTTTTATGTCAAAATTAAATAAATGAATCTAGCGCGCTCTATCAGCGATAAAATTGATTTCACTTAAAACCAATCAAAGACTAGAAAGTAAATATTGGATACCCAATCCATCTTGAAAATAAATAATATCCAAATCAACGGGTTTTCTAAGTCAACAGTTTTTAATGTATCAGAAAATGTTTACACACTGTTTTCCATTTAACAAAAATAATTTTAAGTGCATAAGACGACATCCAAAATTGCACAGATAAGTGATCTTTCCCCTCATGGTAAAAAACTTGTAATGCATTGATTTAACGTGGTTAATTTAATCATTTTATCTTCTCTGAATAAGCAGCCAGTGCAATATTTAATCAAAACAATCGCACCAGCAACAACAGCCTAATATTGCACTCTTCAAAATGATACAATACAATAAACTATGTTTATTTTTTATATGCCTAAACTAGGGAAAATAAGTAAAAAGTTTATGTTTTACAAATTATTAGAAGATACCATGTTGATAACAACACAAATAAAACTAAAGTATCTCTTATATCCAAAGTAGCATTTTACATAAAAAACGACTTTAATGGCAGTATAGGATTCTTATGATTTTGACCATAGAAAATAGTGCCTTTCCCTATATCGTAAAGAACCTCAATGAAATAACCAAAAAACCCCGTATTTCACGAACACAGATAAGCTTTTAAAATGAAAAAATCCGTTAATGATGAAATAGATACATCACTCTATGCAGCTGTAGCAACCGTCGATGTCAGTGCCATTGTTGCCAATTATATCACTTTAGCCAAACGTGTAGCTCCAACGCAATGTTCAGCAGTTGTAAAGGCAAACGCCTATGGATTAGGAGCTCACAAAATTGCTCCTGCCCTTTATCAAGCTGGTTGTCGCACTTTTTTTGTCGCCCAAATCATAGAAGCACTCCAATTAAAAAGCATTTTACCATCAAATGTCACGATTTCCCTTCTGAATGGACTTCCACACTTAGCAGAAGAGTTTGTCGCACAATCTGGCATTGTTCCTGTTCTAAACTCTTGGAATGCCATTGAAAATTGGCAAAAAATTTGTCAAAAAAAAGATAAAAAATTTCCAGCAATTGTTCAAATCGATACCCATATGAACCGATTAGGACTTAATCAAAAAGAATTACAAAAACTCATCAAACACCCTACAATTTTCGAAAAAGCAGAAATAAAATATATTCTTAGTCACCTTTCTAACGGAGAAGATGATACCCATCCATCAAATTATGCCCAATTGACTGCTTTCAAAACGATCCTTGCGCAATTGCCTGCTTGCAAAGTTTCCTTTGCCAATTCTGGAGGTATCTTTCTAGGATCAGATTTTTATTTTGATCTTGTTCGTCCCGGTATTGCACTTTACGGAATCGCCCCCCAAGAAAAACACACATCCCTTCTAAAACCTGTTTTAAGACTTGAAGCCCAAGTCATTCAAAGCCGCGTTGTTGATATAGGAGCACCTATTGGTTATGGAGAAAGCTTTATAACCAACAGACCAAGCACTCTTGCAACCATTTCTATAGGCTACGCAGACGGCTGGCTCCGTGCTCTTTCGAATAAAGGAACAGTTTATTTCAACGGGCACAAACTTCCCATGGTTGGGCGGGTTTCTATGGATTCCATTATTGTAGATACGACCGATCTTGAACAAAAACCTCAAACAGGTGACTGGGTAGAACTCATTGGGCCCCATCAAACACTTGAAAAAGTATCTATAGATGCCGATACCCTTCCCAATGAAATTCTAACATCTCTTGGCTCCCGCTATAAATACATTTACACATAAAAACTCTTTAAAAAAATAAATTGATAAAAATCATCCTTTTAGAAAATTAAGGAGCTTTTACAAAAGATTTTACAACAATCAACCACATAGAATGGTCATAGACACCGTACATTCACAGAAATCTCAAAACAGACAAGTTGATGGACTGTTTTATGGAAGTAGCTTTCACCCAAAATACAAAAACTTAGCCTTTCCCCATAAATTGACAAAAAAGCATCTACTACAAAGTTTTTAAAATTAATTTCCCAATTAAAATCATTCGCTTGCATACCACAAGCTGGATTATGTGTAGATAAAAATGATTTAAGAAAAGAATAATGCTTCTAATGAACCGCCTCAAATACCAAGGGCTGTAAGCAGCACCCACGAGCTGGAAAAGTGTATGATAGTGCCAACTTCCTTCTTCATAGAGCGTAAAGATAGTGGGGAATCAATGGATTTACCCTTACACCATTCACGAGCGCCGTCGCGAAATGGGATTGGGAGCGAAGTGTCTCTTTAAAACAAACACGTGAATTAACAACTCAAGTATATTCTTTTTGAAGCGTTCTGTTTTACATGAGGATCATTCCCCCACTAAAGAACACAATAAATATAAAGTATGGAGCAATGTGTAATCCCCATTATTAAAAAAATATTACTTTAAATGCTTTTGAAAGCCGCAAAGCTGAATTAAGAGGAGATGACAAACTGAGGATTGATTTTCACCTTTACGGCTTTACATTTTCCCAAAATTAGATTGTCTTCCAGTTTCAAAGGTTACGTCAACAGAAATACACAATCCCCCCGCCCTCATCTGACAGACAAAAGCAGGAACGACTCATAAAGCTCTTTTTTTCTCAATCTCTGACTTAAAACATGTCGCTGCGTTAAGTTTGGATGTTGATTTACAGGCAACAGCGAAAGAACACGGGCTCTTAGAAAAACAGCGCCGTAAAGTCACAAACTGACCTGCAATGGAGTGGAAAGATGTGCCGGCTTTTTATAAGACCCCTTGTAAAAAACAACCATAATACATTTGGCTTTGCGTTTGCTCATTCTGACAGGTGTTCTTACATATTTTTTCATCATATTTACAAAAAGCAGATTAAAGAGAAATATTTAGACAATTCTTGACTCGAAAAGATGCAACAACAGAGTTTCGCGTGTCTTTATCATCAAAAACATTAAATTTGATTTTATTCTTTCTACAACCGGTCGTCGTCACCTTAATGAGAAGTAGTATATCACAACACATGCAACAGACGTGCCCCTATCCTCATAGGTTTCACTCTCGTTTACATGAATTAGCTGGCTAAACCGATGCCGACTAGTCACTAAAACCATGTCATACGGTAGAAGACAAAGGAGAGCATGCCTATTGCCGACAAAACACAGCTTTTTTGTCGACTTTTTCGATTTTGCTCATGTTGTAAAAAAACAATGCAAAATTCTAGAAAATAGACAAATAACGCCATCATGATCAACAAGTAAAAAACCCACACAAAATGTGTGGGCTTTTTTTGTTTATGCAAATAAATAAATTAAATACATATTTGTTATTTAATAGGTATTTCCCAATGGCGGGCACGAACAAATGAGCATTCTGTCTCCCGCAACATTATCAATACGCGATACAGGAGGCCAATATTTATTGGCTGGATCAAGAGAACTGTTGGGAAAAGCAGCTTCTTGTCGCGAATAGGGTCGTGCCCAAGCATCATCTAAAGTATCTGCCACTGTATGAGGGGCATTCACCAATGGATTATTGTCTTTTGGCCAAACCCCGCTACCAACTTTCTTAGCTTCTTCAGCAATAGAGAGTAAAGCATCACAAAAACGATCAATCTCTGCTTTTGGTTCTGATTCCGTTGGCTCAATCATCAAAGTTCCCGGAACAGGGAACGACATCGTGGGCGCATGAAATCCATAATCAATGAGACGTTTTGCAATATCATCAACACTCACCCCATACTGCTCTTTCAACACGCGTGTATCCACAATACATTCGTGCGCAACACGTCCATGCTTGCCCCGATAAAGAATGGAATAAGCGGCTGAAAGACGTGCCGCAATATAATTGGCATTTAAAATGGCTATTTGTGTTGCATATTTTAAGCCATCAGCCCCCATCATTCGAATATACATCCATGTAATTGCAAGAATAGACGCACTTCCATAAGGAGCAGCAGAAACCGCATGTGTTGTCCCATCCTGTTCATGACCTGGTAAGAATGGTTTGAGATGCGCTGCAACTCCAATTGGTCCCATACCAGGACCACCACCACCATGAGGAATAGCAAATGTTTTATGAAGATTCATATGACAAACATCAGCGCCAATATCCGCAGGACGAGCAAGACCCACAAGGGCATTGAGATTAGCACCATCAAAATAAACTTGTCCGCCATTTTCATGAATAATAGAACAAATTTCCTTAATGCTTTCCTCGTAAACACCATGGGTTGAAGGATAAGTAATCATGAGAGCAGCCAATTTATCTTTATGCAATTGCGCTTTCATTTTGAGATCGTCTACATCAACATCACCATCGCTTAAACATTTTACCACAACGACTTCCATCCCTGCCATATGGGCCGAAGCTGGATTGGTACCATGCGCAGATGCAGGAATAAGACAAACTGTACGTTGATGTTCTCCCCGTGATTGGTAATATCGTCGGATAGCCAAAAGACCAGCATATTCACCTTGAGCACCAGAATTTGGCTGAAAAGAAACTTGCGCAAATCCTGTAATTTCGCACAACCACGCATTTAACTGGTTGATCATCTCCAAATATCCCGCTGCATCCTCTTGTGAAACAAAGGGGTGTATATTGGCCATGCTCGCCCAACTCACAGGCATCAATTCAGCAGCTGCATTAAGCTTCATTGTACAAGAACCAAGAGGGATCATAGCACGGTCCAGCGCCAAATCCTTATCCGCCAAACGACGCAAAAAGCGCATCATATCTGTCTCTGAATGAACAGCATGAAAAAAAGGCTGAGAAAGAAAAGCAGCATCCCGTTTTTTTCCATAGAGCTGTGGAGAAACCTGATCGCCTAATTGTGCCCCAAAAAGCTGCGCTAAAGCACCAGCATCTTCTTCTGTCGATAATTCATCAAAATTGATTGCAATAGTGTCATCATCGAGAACACGAATAAGGCGTCCACCTATTTTGGCTTGATGCGCAATCTCTCGCGCTTTTCCCTTAACAGAAATACTCACACAATCAAAAAAGCTTTTCCCTTCAACATGAACCCCTGCTGCTTCTAAACCAGCAACAAAACGACATGTTAAATGATGAATTCGCTGCGCAATTTCTTGTAAACCTTTTGGCCCATGCCAAACAGCATAAGCGGTTGCCATATTAGCCAATAAAGCCTGCGCTGTACAAATATTTGACGTCGCTTTATCGCGCCGAATATGTTGTTCGCGTGTTTGCAAAGCTAAACGAAAACCAACACGCCCTCTCGTATCCACGGATTGACCAACAATACGCCCTGGAATAAGCCGCGTTAACGCATCACTCACGGCAAGGTAACCAGCATGTGGACCACCAAATCCCATTGGAACGCCATAACGCTGCATAGAGCCAACAACGATATCTGCCCCCCATTGAGCCGGTGGCTCCATAAGGGTAAGCGCTAAAGGATCAGCCACAACGATAACTAAAGCTCCCTTTTCCTTTGCCTCTTTTATGATCTCACTGTAATCATGAAAAGAGCCTTTTGTATCTGGCCAAGATAAAACAATTGCTGCTGTATCAGAAGCAATTTCGCCATTTTGGCTAATCTGAATCCCTTGTGTTTCAGCACGCGTTTGCGCAACACTCAAAATCTGAGGATGTAAAAGACTCTGAAGAGAAATTTTTGTTTTTTTCTCACGGAAAAAGCGAAAAGCAAGGGCATTGGCTTCAGCTAAAGCAGTTGCTTCATCAAGAAGAGAAGCAGCAGCAACAGGCAAACCTGTTAGTTCACTAACCAATGTCTGAAAATAAAACAAAAGTTCTAAACGACCCTGGCTAATTTCTGCTTGATAAGGCGTATAAGCAGTATACCAAGCCGGATTTTCAAACAGATTTCGTAAAATAACCGGAGGCACATAAGTTCCATGATATCCTTGTCCAATAAAACTTTTGTGCACATGGTTACGCTCCATCATCTTGGAGAGTTCTTCCAAGGCTTGTCCTTCACTAGCAGCCTCTGGAAGATTCAATGAACGTCCCAAGTGGATAGAGTGTGGAACAGCTTGAGAAATGAGTGTATCAACACAATCAAGCTCTAAAATATCAAGCATTTTTTGTGTTTCATCAGGACGCAGCCCAATATGTCGAGAAGAAAAAGAACGCTCGATCATGCCACTCATCCAATCAAAGCCTTATAAGCATCTTTATCTAACAACCCTTCCAGTTGTGTCTCATCCTGCAATGTCATTTTCCATAACCAGCCTTCTGTTTCGGATTTCTGATTCACCAGTTCAGGATTATCAGCCAAGGCTTCATTTATTTCGACCACTTCACCATCAAGAGGAGCATAAACATCTGAAGCCGCCTTCACTGATTCCACAACAGCCGCCGCCTCTCCTTTGGAAAGTTTTGTTCCACTTTGTGGTAAATCAACAAAAACCAAATCCCCTAATTGCTCTTGCGCATAATGCGTAACCCCAACAGTCACCACTTGCCCTTCAACGCTAAGCCATTCATGGTCTTGTGTAAAATAAGTTTTAGACATAAAAAATCATCCTTTAAAATAACGTTGTTCAACAAAGGGAAGTGAATGAACTGATAGTACAATCTTTTTGCCTCGCAGTTCTGTAAAGACTTGTGTCCCTTCAACTTTAAAATCAACAGGAACATAACCCATCGCGACAGGACCATCAAAAGAAGGACCAAAACCACCTGATGTTACAACGCCAATCTCATTACCTTGATCATCAAGAAGTACCGCACCGGCACGAATAGGTTGACGCGTTTGCGGTTTTAATCCAACACGACAACGAGCAGGTCCTTTTTGCAGTGCTTCAAGAAAAGCTTTTGCACCATAAAATTGTGCTTTTTCTCGAACATTTTTAGGAACAGCCCATATTAGAGCCGCATCAATAGGTGTCGTATCAGGGGTAATATCATTTCCATGCAAACACAGCCCTGCTTCCAACCGCAAGCTATCGCGTGCTGCAAGTCCAATCCACTCAACACGAGAATCACTCAGCAATTTTTCAGCCAACATATGCGCATGCCCTATAGGCAAAGCAATTTCAAAACCATCCTCTCCCGTATAACCAGAACGCGTTATAAACCAATCCTGCTGTGGTTCGAATCCTTGCATAAAGAACAATTCATTCCCTGGTAAATCGGCATCAGCAAGAACAGCTGCCGCTTCAGGACCTTGAAGAGCAAGCAATACCCTTTCAAGGGCAATCACTTGACATTCAAAATCAACCGCACGCTTTTCCAATTCTACGAAATCAGCCTGTGCATTCCCAGCATTGGCGACCAACATAAAACGGCCCTCTTCCAAACGGGTAATGATAAGATCATCAAGAATACCAGCCTGCTCATTAAGCAAATAATTATACCGTGAATGCCCAATCTTTAAAGCTGCTGCATCAATGGGAAAAGCATAGGACAAAAATTCCACGGCTTGTGCCCCTTCAACCGCAATCAATTTCATATGAGAAATATCAAAAAGTCCTGCATGTGCACGCGTATGAAGATGTTCTTTCAAAACGCCAAGAGGATAAGTTAAAGGCATGTTCCAGCCCGCAAAAGCACCAAATTTTGCTCCTGCTTTTTCATGCAAATCATATAAAGGAAGTGTTTTTAAAAAAGATGTTTCTTGTGTTGTGCCCATAATAACTCCAAAGCTGCGCTAACGCCCACAGAATATGGCCGTCTCTGCCCCCTCTGTCATCAACCTGAGAGACTCGCGAAAAGATTTTTCGCTTACACCTTCGGCGCGGGTTCTCCCGACTTTCCAGATCTGCCTTCTTCCTTTTACGGTCCTTAAAGCCTGAGAGATTATGGGCTATTTCCCCTTCGGCGGCAATGCGAAAATTTGCAATCTGCACTCTCCCGCAAAAGAATGAAAGAAACAATAACGCTCTTTCCAGCATATTTAAACCTATAGCCTATCTTTATCACACTGTCATTAGTAAAGTGATGAAAATGTTCTCATTTTAAAACTTGCATAAGCTACTTCAAAAGATTTATAATAGCGTCCTTTTGAACCTTACAAAAATTGCAAGGAACACATTTTAGGAAATTTAAGACAAAAATCAAAAGCTATAAACAAAAATACCTCTTGAAAATCATGCAAAACGTCACACACTAAAAAGATCGCAAAGCAATATTCTTTCGCGCGCAGTTCAACCTTAAAGATAGGGTTTCATATTCTTTATTTAGAATTAAGGACTTCAAGTATTTTATAAGTATGATTTTAATGCACAAGAAGTGGTTTTTCTGCTTTACTCCATAGTGTCATAAATTGCGACTATCTACAGACTAAAACTACCGAACAAAGGTGACAAAATACTCATGAAAGCTGGTAATATCTCTTACAATTGCGAAAATGATCTTCCAAAGCAAATTGCTCTTTTTCCTTTAGAAGGTGCACTCTTACTACCCGGTGGTTTTTTATCACTCAACATTTTTGAACCAGAATCACTTGAAATGATTGAAAACGTTATGGTAACTGATCGTCTATTGGGCATTATTCAACCACTTTCATCGGATACAGACCGCTTCTCTACACAACTTTATAAAACAGGCTGTATAGGGCGCATTACAAACTACAGTGAAACAGGAAATGGACAACTGTTCATTATCTTACAAGGTGTTTGCCGCTTCACCTTAGAACAAGAATTGACAAACACAAAATCCTATCGAACAGCTCTCATCCAATCAAACATAAAAGACTTGCAAGAATTTGATATTGAAGAAAACATTAACCGAGAGAACTTACTCGACGTTGTAGAAAAATATCTAACCATACATGAAATGGAATATAATTGGAGCAGTATCATAGAAGCCCCTACACCTATATTGGTTAATGCTTTTTCAGCCCTTATCCCCTTTACACCAGCAGAAAAACAAGCTCTCCTTGAAGCTCCAGATATCGAAAGCCGTGCCCAAACTCTTCTTGCATTAACAGAGCGCTCACTCATGAAACAAACAAGAACAGATTACCGCTTAAACTAATGAATGTCCCAACATGAAAAAAATGACCACAGATCCCAAAATGCTCGAATTGCTCGTCTGCCCAATAACGAAAGGCACTCTCTCTTTCAACCGAAAAACACAAGAACTCATTTCTCTCAAAGCCAAACTTGCCTATCCTATTCGTGATGGCGTTCCCATTATGCTTGCCTCAGAAGCGCGCCCTTTGCAAAACAATGAAGAAATAACGCATAAAAAATAAAAAACCCTCATGCAATTTTCCTCTACAAGCCCACTGCTATCAATCCTCTATCAATATGATATCTCAATATCTACGATTTCTGAAAAAAGAGTTTTACAATAAAGATATTTATATCGCTTTACACCTTGTAACAAAAGCCAAAAATATCATCAGATTTATCTCATTCCAGCCTGTTCATACTGAAGCAATCAAAACCATTCGCTTGCACCACACAAGCATCTGAATAAAAACAATTAAAAAAGGGAATAAAAATGGCTCTTATGAACTTCTTAAAAGCAAGAATTATAATAACATTTTGAACCAACTCAGGTAAATGAAATTTATTTATTAAATATAAAATTGTTATATTTCATGAACTTTACGTTATACCCTTCACGAGCAACATGTTTGAGATACCTCGATTTAAGATGAAGAAAAACGATAAGCTGTATCATCTTATGTATACCATATCGGGACAAGAATATTTATCTGTTTGTTTACTTTTCAAAGCGGGGAAACAGCCTAATTTTGGGGAGAAAACATAAAATCGTAAAGGAGAAAATCACCCCATTACCTTGCCATCACCCTTTAATTTCGCTTTACAATTTTTACAAGTATCTAAAGTATCTCAAGCAATATTTTTATGTATAATATACGCATTAATTACGTGAAAACTTGAAAAAACAAACAAGAAACACTGTTGTAATTTCAATTGACGATTGAAAGTAATTGCCTTATGAAGGAGGCTTGTGTTTTTGGTTGTATACGCGACAATCAAATAGGGTCTGGAAGCCCGAAAAACTCAAACTAGAAATAAAACCGCTTTTGCGGATATCCCGGAATTTCCGGGGGCTCTTGTTATGTCCAAGTGCTTTCAGCACTAAAAGCAAGGGGCTGTTTTGAGTCAGCACTGCCAGACCCCGGAATACTAATGCGAGGGCGCTCGCAACCGGTGGGGACATCAAGTGAAAGCCAAAAATCTACATTTTTACGATATTTCTTTAGGCCAAAAATTCGCTTCAGAAGAAACGTCATGGGTTTTTCTCAAAAACAATTAGGAAGTCATTTAGGCGTAACATTCCAACAAATCCAAAAGTATGAAAAAGGCTTAAATCGCGTAAGTGCAAGACGTTTACAGGAAATTGCTCATATATTAGATGTTCCCGTTTCCTTCTTTTATGCTGATAGCGCAAAAAAAGAAGAGAGCCCCTATCATTGTGATGACAGAATAGCAAGCAAAGCAGAATATTTACTTTTAAAAAATTTCAGAATACTGACCCGCAAAAAACAAAGAGCAATTTTGCAGTTGATTTCTGATGAAAAAATGACCCCTTATTTTCATAAATTCACTGAAAGGACAATCAACGTCCTTAATAATCTTGACAAGAATTGTGACTGTCTCCCCACACCTCATGAGAATGAAAATTCTTAATCTAATCTGATTTGTAAATAATCCGAATTCTAACGAGTTTAACTTAGAAATAGCACGTTGATTTATAATGATAATCTAACGTTATTGATATTGAATAAGTGTTTCGAATATCGTAAAATTCTTTCATTTCAAACGTGTTCTATATTGTATCAATCAAAATCTCTTGTTTGCACAACACAAGCAAAGTTGGCGTGTGAGTAAAAATGTACAAAAAGGCATACCTCTTATTGAATCGTCTCACATACCAAGAGCTGTAACGACATTGGGTGCTAAAAAAATATATGATGGTGCTAACTTGCTCTTTTATTAAACGTAAATATGGGAGTGTTCAACGGCTTTCCACTCATATGACTCACTTAAACAAAAGGCTCTCCAAACAAGCCTAAGAATATTCCCACACACTAAAAAAACACTTAAATATATCGAGAAAGATTAAAGATCTTATACCACCATACTACAAAGATTGATATTTATAGCAAAATAGGATTAAAGTAAAAATAAGAAATATAAAGTAAAAAATAGACACGAAAAAAATATATGTATAACTTTCATAAGAATTTATCTATATATGGATACTTAAGTTTATTCTGTTGTGCCATAAATTCTATCATTTAAGGTATGAGGGCATGAAGCACGCATACCTCCTTGAAACATTCAAATGTTTTTTAGATACCCAATATCTTTTTAAATATTTTTAGGCCTGCTTGTTGAGCCTTTAGTTTAAGTGAAAAATGGGAAGCCGCTAGAATCTAGCTGTTTACAGACTGTAATAGGAAGCTTCGCTTTTAAAGGCATAGGGAGAAAATCAAATAATTCAACAATTAACAGATAAAGTATTAAAAGATTCCACCAACGCGATACGTAATACCATCTTTAAAAAATTCAAAAGTGTGAAGGTAAACAATTGACAGAAGATAAGGAATTCACTTAATTAAAGTGTTTTCTAAAGAGATAATAGCTTAGCGTAAAATATTCAATTTTTTCAATTCTGAAAGATTAAAAAAGACGTATCATTTGAAATAAAACAATTTATTGTGCTAACGATGATGATTGCTGTGCACAAAATTGAGTTGTTGAAAATCAAAAATATAATTTAATGATGTTCCTTGACCAACTCACTCTCTCCTGAGTATAGCACGGGGAATAAATGTGGAGAGACATGAGGAGTATATAGAAAATGAGTTTTAAAGTTGCAATTGTCGGCGCGACCGGAAATGTTGGTCGTGAAATGCTTACAATTTTAGAAGAACGTGGTTTTCCTGCGCATGAAATTGTCCCTCTAGCATCACGACGCTCATTAGGACAAGAAGTTTCTTATGGAGATAAAACTTTAAAAGTAAAAGCACTGGATACTTACGATTTTTCTGACACAGATTTTTGTCTTATGTCTGCGGGAGGAAGCATTTCCAAAGAATACGCCCCTAAAATCGCTGCTGCCGGCTGTGTCGTCATCGATAATTCCTCCACGTGGCGCTATGATGCCAATGTTCCGTTAATAGTCCCTGAAGTCAATGGCGAAGCTATAAATGCCTTTTCTAAGCGTAATATTATAGCAAATCCTAATTGTTCAACAATTCAACTGGTCTTAGCTTTAAAACCTCTCCATGATGCTGCAATCATTAAACGTGTTGTTGTCTCTACATATCAATCGGTTTCTGGAGCTGGTAAAGAAGGAATGGACGAACTTTTCGAACAATCACGTGCAGTTTTTGTTGCAGACCCAATTACATCAAAAAAATTCACTAAACGTATTGCCTTTAATGTCATTCCTCATATCGATGTTTTCATGGAAGATGGTTATACAAAAGAAGAATGGAAAATGACGGTTGAGACGAAGAAAATTCTCGATCCGAAAATTAAATTAACGGCCACTGCTGTTCGGGTCCCTGTCTTTATCGGTCATGCCGAAGCCGTCCATGTTGAATTTGAAAAACCACTAAGCGCATCTGAAGCACAAGCGCTCCTCCGCGATGCACCAGGCTGTCAGCTTATCGATAAACACGAAGATGGTGGTTATACCACACCTTATGAAGGTACCGGAGAAGATGATACCTTTATTAGTCGTGTTCGTGAAGATATCACCGTTGAAAATGGTTTAGCTTTCTGGGTTGTCGCCGATAATTTAAGAAAAGGAGCAGCATTGAATGCCGTTCAAATTGCTGAATTGCTCATTTCTCGTAATTTGATAAAGCCTAAGTCCGCAAATTAATGCCCTGTCCGAAAAGATGAAGAGCCCTAACCGGTCTGTCAAAAGTCCGGCTTCTCTTCAGTATAATCTTTTCCAGCTGAGGATTCATATCACCATCCTAAAGAACCGTAATTCGAGGTATTGACAAATTTTACTCTGAATATCCTTGAATGCCTCACCACCTTAAGTTAAGCATTGCCGCCTTAATACCATTTTACGGTACAATAGGATCAGCAGCATAAGCATTTTTTGCTTTATGCTGCTGATCCTATTTGTCATTCCGGTTGTGAAATTAACTTTACCCTTATCGAGCAGGATAGGTCACGACACGGTAACGCGTTTCATTACGTTCAAAATTTTTGTAATTGACATTATTAGGAAAGGAGGGATTATAAGCACTCACGTGCTTTACAGAAACGCCTTGTGCTTTTTGCGACGGATTTAAAATTGTTCGTTCATCCCTTTTTTTAACACCTGTAGAATCGATAATCACATCTGTTCTGTATAGTTTTTGCATATTTTTCCGTGTTTTTTGAATCGCCGGAAGAGCTTTAAAGTCGGAAACAGCCTGTTTTACTTTTTCTTTTGGCGATTTTACCATGGCTTTTGATTTTACAGGCATCCTTTTAAAAGCAATGGTAGGAACATTGTTAACATTGACGTAACGTGCAGATGCCCAACCAACTTTTCCGTGATAACCAAGAGAACACCAAGTTTTATTGGATAGGCAGCCATAAATTTGCACTTTTGCTCCCATTGGAACCATTGCGATAACTTTATAAGCTGTCGCAGGACCTGTGCGTAAAGATACCTGACCTGATGCAACACGAGCAACTGTTCCTGTAATGGTTCCAGCTTCTGCGTGAAAAGCAGTCACAGCCACCTCTGACGCTCCCAAAGCCCATAAAATCATTGTTGTTGATAAAAATTTCTTTCTTAACATTATTTTTCTTCCTCTCTAAAACATGTGAAGGGCAAAATTTCGCCTTTACAAAAATTTGCCGCGTTTAAATCCAATGATCAGCAACCTTTATCCCCCCAAAGACCCCACAACATTGCAACAAAATCTCTCTTTATCGCCTACACGAACACGGCCTTTTGATCTTGATTGCGCAGTATGTTCTTCATGAATTTACGGCTAAAGCATCATCTGATTGTCCGGTTCTTCAACCAATCGTCCCTTAAAGAAGTTTTTTAAGTGTCATTGGTTCCCTCAACAAATGATTGCAATAGAAGAATTGATTGCCCGAATTTCAGAGCATTTCTGAGAATGAATGATGATCAGCCCTCAAAACAACTAAAATAGAAGGAAAAATAATACTCTTTGAAAAATAAAAGTGATTGAATATTCTCTAAAGCTTGTATAACTTTAAATCTCCCTAAAAAAATACAGAGCATATTGACACTTCCCTCAAAAAATCTCCTGGAAAAGAAAGTTAAAAGTACATGACATTAAAATTTTTTTCTCGTAGTCGGATTATAGGATTATTCCTCTCTCTCTTTGCTCTTTTTTTATCTACGGTCTTTGTCATGGCTACAGACAAATCAAAAATCAAACTTGGTATTATGGAAGGGCGGGATGCGATTATTTGGAAAACTGCTGCTGAACAGGCTAAAAAAGACGGTTTAGATATTGAACTCGTTTATTTTTCTGATTACGCTTTGCCTAATGACGCTGTTAACGCAGGAGAGATCGATGCGAATGCTTTTCAGCACGCCCCTTATCTTAATGAACAAATGAAACAACGTGGCTATAAACTTTCAATTGTCGGCTATACATTTATTGCTCCAATCGGTGTTTATTCACACAAAATAAAAGACTTAAAAGATCTTCGTGATGGTGCACATGTTGGTATTCCGAACGACCCATCTAATGGTGGAAGAGCCTTACTTCTTCTCAATTCTTTAGGTCTCATTAAATTAAAAGATCCTCATAATATTCTTGCATCTCCGCTTGATATTATCGAAAATCCTAAAAACCTGCAAATTCGTGAGCTCGATGCCGGTATGTTAGGGCGAGCTATTGACGATTTTGATCTTGCAATTATAAACACAAACTGGGCTATTGTTTCCGGATTAAACTTCGAAAAAGATGTAGTCGCATGGGAGAGCGCAAAAAATAATCCTTATGATAATATCATCGTTGTACGCACGAGCGAAAAAGATGAGCCATGGGTTAAAAAATTAGTTGCCGCTTACAATAACGATCTTATCCGTGCAAAAATCAAAGAGATTTTTGGCAAAACCGCCCAAACATCTTGGTAATTGTGCCAAATATCCGAGTAATTGTGCCAAATGTCCGAGTAATTGTGAATGGAAAAACCTACTCTTATCTCCTTAAAAAACATCAGCCGTTGTTTTAACAAAACGGCTGGTATTCCGGTAATTAATAATCTCTCTTTAAATATCCATGCTGGTGAAATCCTTGGCATTATTGGGCGCAGTGGAGCAGGAAAATCAACACTTATCCGCTGTTTAAATGGGTTAGAGAAGATTGATGCAGGGTCCATTTTTTTTGAAGGTGTTGATATTTCCAATCTATCAGAGATAGAATGGGCGCCTTACCGTCAACGAATTGGGATGATTTTTCAACATTTCAATCTTCTCTCATCGCAAAATATTCTTGATAACATTGCATTGCCGCTTAAATTAAGTGGTGTAAGTAAAAAACAACGCCACAAACGTGCCCTTGAACTGATTGAATTGGTTGGGTTATCTGGGAAAGAATATTGCTATCCGGCACAATTGTCAGGGGGGCAAAAACAACGCGTTGGCATTGCTCGTGCGCTCGCTGCTAATCCTAAAATATTGTTATCAGATGAAGCTACCTCTGCTCTTGACCCTGAAACAACACAATCTATTCTAGAGCTCCTTGCTGATATTAATAAACACCTCAATCTCACGATTGTGCTCATCACCCATGAAATGGAAGTTGTGCGCACCATAGCGCATCGCGTTGTTGTTCTTAATCAGGGGAACATTGTAGAAGAAGGACGTGTGAAAGACATCTTTACATCACCGCAAGACGATACAACCATAGCCATGCTCAAGCTTGTCACCCCGCAACTTCCTGAAAAATTTGCGAAAAATCTCAAACCAATCGGGCGAGAAGCTGTCATTGAAATTAATATTGCCGGTGAAATTGCCCAGCAGCCTTTTCTTCATCTTCTAGAAAATGAGAGTGGTTTAAAAGCACGTATTTTGCATGGTGGCATTGATACAGTTCAAGATGAAACCATCGGGAGACTCTTCTTGGCTCTTCCTGGAGAAGATAAAGAAGCTTTAGAAAAAGCTGTTCAATGGTTAACGAAAAAAGGACGATATTGTGAGGTCTTAGGCTATGTTTAATGTTCTGTCTCATGAACTTCCCCAAGCTGTTATTGATACAATATTGATGACACTTAGTGCTTCTTTTATGGCATTTATTATAGGGCTTCCCCTTGGTCTTCTTCTTCACACAACAGCACGCGGGGGGATTTTTTCCTCATCTCTCATCAATCGCCCTTTAAGCATGATCATTGACAGTATTCGTGCCATTCCCTTTATTATTCTTGCATTTTATCTTCTTCCCGTTACGCGTATCGTTGTAGGAAGAGGGATAGGAATGCCTGCTGTAATTTTTATACTGACCATTTCAGCTATCCCTTTTTATGCACGCATGGCGGAACTCTCTTTTAAAACCGTTGAAAACGGTCTTATTGAAGCGATCCGCTCTATGGGGGCAAGCCGTCTTCAAATTATCAGACATGTTCTTATTCCTGAAGCTCTCCCTAGCCTGATTACAGGTTTTACAGTCATGGTCATTTCTCTCATAGGAGCCACCTCACTTGCTGGATATCTTGGTGGAGGCGGTTTAGGGGATATGGCAATCCGCTACGGCTATCAACGCTATAATACCTTCATCATGACCATCGTCATCATCCTTTTGATCATGCTCAATATTATAACCCAATGGACTTCTGATAAAATCGTACAAAAACTTGATAAAACAAAACATTAAAAGACTTAGAATTTCACATGCCAATACCATCATCCTCTTTGCCACTTCCAAAGTGCTTCCCCCTTGCCTATCGAAAACGCTCATAAGAGATTAGGAACTTTTTTCTTAAACAGTTTTTATCTCTCCCCATCCGTTTGTAAAATGAAAGAAAATAGTTTTAATTGATTGAATATAAAAGGGGATAAAATAAGAGATCTCACAGTATGTGAGACTCTCTCTTAACATAAAAATGATAAATTATCATGTCAAATTAAGACATTGGTCACGACCTTTCCCAACCTTAGAGAACATATTGAACTTATATAGAATTAACCAAAACCTCTCGCTTGCACGTTACAAGCTGGAAGAGCTGGGTGAGTAAAAACTATATAAGAAAAGAAGGCAGGCATGCCTCTTATGAATTATCTCAAGCGCCAAGACCTGTCTTAACATTGGCGGTTAGCATATAATATGATGGTGTCGGCTTTCTTCTTTACAAAGCATAAAGATAGGAGTGCTCAATGGCTTTATCATTATACCATTCACAGGCGCCATTGCGAAATGGGTGTAACAAGCGTTGAGAGATGTTTCTTTAAAATAAGCCCGTGAATTGACAACGCAAGTATATTCCATTTGAAGCGTTCTGTTTTACGTGATGGGTATGATCCCATTAAAGAACGCTATAAACAAAAGCGTGAAGCAATGCACTATCTACATTAAGAAACTCCTCTTCAAAACGATCTAGGAAAATAGCAACCTGCTATGGCCATCAACGCTATGATAGCTCCACTATATCTATCATCCTATAGATTATTCTCAATATTATCATTGAAGAAACTTCTAATAGAATTGTATAAAAATTTTATAAAATAAAGCACTCAAATAATCTAGATATTGGAAGGTTTTTCTTCCAAAATAGCAACAATAAGCCATTGAGCTGTAAGAGCTGGTTTTTTTAAATTTTCAATTTCCACCGTAACCCCATAATGGAAAACCACTCGACCAGAAGGGCGAATTTCTGCGTCGTCTAACACAAAACGCGCACGTATCCGTACCCCTGTTTTCACAGGACTCATGAAGCGTACTTTATCGAAACCATAATTAATCCCCATTGTGCTCCCTTCTAACTCTGGAAGCGCCTCATAAGCGAGCGTAGACAAAAGCGATAATGTTAAAAAACCATGAGCAATCGTGCCGCCAAAAGGTGTCTTTTTAGCCTTTTCCTCATCAACGTGTATCCATTGATGATCATCTGTAGCACATGCAAACTGATTAATCATATCCTGTGTAACAAGACGCCACTCCGATAATCCCATTTCTTTCCCAATAAAACTGGTGACATCTTGTACTGCTATTTTTTGCTGCATAACGCTATTCCTATTTTATTTGATAAAAGCAACCACCCCTCTTGCTTTTATAAAATCCATTGATTAGAGCATCAAGAATAAAAGATTAATTGTCTTAAAAACAAATGCACTTTATGAATGAGAAAAGTTCTTTAGCAGAATAGTTTTCAAATGGGAAAAAAGAATGGCAAGCAATGTGAACCTAACAGGTTTAGCGCATGATTTAAAACAACGTGCAGAAAAGCATCCCCCCATCCGTATTGGACTGATTGGTTGTGGTGAAATGGGCACAGATTTATTATCAAGTATTGCACATATGGATGGTATAACAGTCGCAGCTGTAGCCACTAGAACGCCGTCACGTATTTTTGATGCCGCTACACTAGCCTATGGCGAGGGTGGACATGTCTGTGAAGTTGAAAATACTTATGCTCTCACGCAAAGCATTGAAAAAGGTTTGATTGCAGCAACAGATGATATTAACCTTGTTTTACGTCATGAACAAATTGATATTATCGTTGATGCAACAGGCTATCCCGAAGCAGGAGCAGAAATTGGTATCAAAGCGCTTGAGAATAACAAACATCTTGTCATGATGAATGTTGAAGCAGATGTTACAATTGGCGCTTATCTCAAACATGAAGCAGAAAAACGAGGGCTCATTTATACACTTGGTGCCGGCGATGAACCAACTGCTTGTATGGAACTCATAGAATTTGTTTCAGCCCTTGGACATAAGATTGTTGCAGCGGGTAAAGGAAAAAATAATCCTCTGCGCTTTGATGCTACACCTGACGCTTACGAAGAAGAAGCATACCGGCGTAATATGAATGTGCGCATGTTGGTCGAATTTATTGATGGTTCCAAAACGATGGTTGAAATGGCAGCCATTGCCAATGCCACCGGACTTCTCCCCGATTGCCCAGGAATGCATGGACCACGAGCAGCGCTACAAGATTTAAACAAAGTGCTTATTCCAAAACAAGATGGGGGCATTTTACAGCAATATGGTGTTGTAGATTATTCAATAGGTCCAGGTGTTTCACCTGGTGTCTTTGTCATTGCCGAAATAGCACACCCGCGTTTACGCGAACGTATGGAAGATTTAAAAATTGGTCAGGGGCCTTACTTCACCTTTCATCGCCCCTATCATTTAACAGCAATGGAAGTTCCCCTCACCTGCGCACGTATTATGCTTTATGGCAAAAAAGATATGGTTCCTCTTAGCCATCCCGTAGTAGAAGTCTGTGCTGTTGCTAAAAAAGATTTACATCCAGGTGATCAGCTAGACTTTATCGGTCTTTATACTTATCGTGCTTGGATAATGAACATTGCAGAAGCACGCGCTCACCACGCCATTCCTTGTGGTCTTTTGGAAAAAGCAACAGTAACAGCCGCAATTAAAAAAAACGAACTCATTACAGTACATAATACTGCTATTCGTGAAAATCAATGGATTGCACGTCTTCGTGCTAAACAAGACCTTTTGCTTCATTGCCCTTCTTCCGCTAAGCTATAAACACTCCTCAATTACTTTACTTAACAGTATCCTTCCCTTACGCAACAGAACAACCCAGAATACACTTGTATCAAAAATTCAGGCTTCTGTTTTAATAAAAGCATTTTCCAACGACGCACATCACCACTTCGCTCTCACAATATGTCCCGTAAATGCGACAGTATAAACCACCCCATGAGATGGCATAAGGTTCATTGTGTATCACTATCTTTGCTCTATAAAGCTACAAACTGGCATCATCATTTTATTTGCCAATATTACAACAGCGCATAGCACTTGAGATGATTAATGAGAAGAATTTTTACTCTTTTTTCTTTCATAATTTTGTCCATACACGAACACAACTTGTTATACGTAAAAAATACTTTTGATGGATTTAACATCAAACAAATTTGAAATGATAAATAATAATTTCTCATTTTTCTTATTGCATGAGAGCCATGAATACAGGGATATTTTTTATTTTATCCCCTTATGAAAGATAAAAAAATTTAAAAAGGATAAAATATACCTTTGATGAATAATCTTCATATGAGAGAAGGTAGACAATATTAAAAGGCTGTTAAAGAGAGTGAGTATACTAGCCTTATTACTAGGATAATAACCATAGACTATAAAAAATCAGGTTACACTACTTTGTAAAAAAAATATAAATGTAAAACATTGAACTTTAATAATGTTAATAAAAGCTACATTTATTATTAAGAATAGTAATTTTATTATAAAATACAGTATAAATGATTTCAAGTATGTATTTTTTTCAACATAATGAAATGAACAAAAAAGTCATCGACTTTATCGATGATCTTTCTATTAAAGTGTAACGAATATTCCCCAAAGAGATAAAACAGCACCTAATACATCCCCAATACATAAAGAAGCAAGAAGTGATAAAATACCTACCCCCCCCAAAAAGCTGAACCTGAAAAGGCAGCAGCTTTTTCAGCTTTCCCCAAAGCAATACCATCTTGTTCCTCAACGCCTTGAATAACTGCTCTATTCACAGTTTTAATAGCTACATTTTTTTCTAATGTAGAAATAGTAATTGCCATTCTCTCTTGAAATTGATTTTTTAAAAAACTTGCATTTCCCGCTATAGTTTGTACAAAAAAAAGAATAAATAGTGTAAAAGTGAATGAACATACACGATTTTTAAATATTTTAAACATAGCTTTCTTTGCTCCTCTTTTTCTTCACTGAAAAAATGAAGTAATCTTCACATATATAAAAAACAAAACTTATATTTAATCATTTATATAATCAGACATAATAAAATATTATATGTAATTTTGTTATTACAATATAACACATTATGTATTACATGTAAATACACAAAAAACAATAAATGATAAAAACGATTTATTCCTTTTACATTATAATAACTTAAGATACTAACAGTAATATTTTGTCATTTTTTATTTCTATTCTTCAAAGTAATAATAATTTATAAAATTTCTCATTATAATAAATATTAAAAAACAAATTCATTTAAAAAGTTAAATAATAGAGATTTTATAAATAATTTAAAATGAAGTTTTAAAGAACTATATCATTTAAAACTGTCAATATAATGATAATGCTTATATATTATTTAAATAAAAACAAAAATAGAATATTGTTAGTGAATCTTTTATTATATAACTCATCAGTAATATTGAAACATAAAATTGGTAGCGAATAAAAACCTTGATCTAAAACAAGTTTATCCTAATAAATAAACCTTAAAATAGTGTACTCTTTTTCTATAAAACAGGTATAAATTATAAAAAGCAATTAAGATCTCTATTTTCAAATGGAAGAGACGTTAATAAAATGATTCTCAACTTTTACTGATATATAAAAAGAAAAAAATACTGCTAGCATCTTAAAAAAGGTAATTCAGCCCCCTTTATCCCATACAGCATAAAGAACACAAAATATTGACTTTCAAACCTAATAAAACAAACGCATGAAATAAGTAAATCTATCAGATTTACAAAAAAATTATAAGCAATACTAGAACACCAACAAACTACCTAAAACCAGATAAAAAGAGAGTCATGAAAAATGAGATGATCCCCAAAATACTGAAAAAACTTTCTTTCTTAATTTTCATAAAAGTTATTCCATATTTTTCGTCAATATTGTAGATCACAACCATATTTATATTTTAAGTAATTATATTTACTCTATATTAGTAACAAATAATTCTCTTTGAACGAAATTTTTAGCAATATTCACATAACTGTCTTCAATTTGTGCAAAATAAATAATAATAATAAAGAATTAATCAAATTCTTGAAAGAAAAGGAATAGAGAAACTTACTAAAAAATTGCATTTTTAAAATACCAACTTAAGTAAGCACATTGAAAAAATAACGCCATGAAAACTGATATTGAATGATAAATTCATCAACCGATCACTTTAATCGCAAAATATTAATCTATAATAATAATTTATTGTTTTGCATGTTGAATGAGAAAGCTGACGATTATAAAAATCTCTTAATTTTAACTCTGTTTATATTGAATCAATCAAATTTCTTCACTTGCAAATCACAAACGAGATCGGTGTGTGTGTGTAAACACACTTGAAGAAAGGAAAATATCACTTATGAGGTATTTTAACTAACAAGCGCTGTTAACACAGTATTGAAAACTAGCAAAGTGAATGATGATACCCATTTTTACTTTAAAAGTGTAAATATGGTGGAACACAATAGATTTTATATTATAAGGCTTTATCGTTATACTATTCACGGGCGCCGTTGCAAAATAGGCTTGGATACCTTGAGAAATGTTTCTTTAAAACAAAAGCGTCAATGTGCAACACAATGGCGTTCTGTTTATTATGTATCCAACGGTGTTTCTTACTGAATCATCTTATAAACTGCTCTATGAGATTACAAATTTATCTTACGTGAATTCTTCCCTTTATATTTATTTTTTCTCATGAACACTAAAATCTGTTAAGACACTATCCAAAGTAAAATCAATCAACAAATATTTCTATTCTTTTGTAATATACAGATAGTTGAATAGAATTCCTGATTGCAACAAAAGTCTGTACTATTGTAATAATAGAAATACTTTGATCATCCTCGCTATATAATAAAAAAAGAATATGTAATTTACAGAAAAAATTACATTTTTAATAAATAATGAAAAATAATTTTTTCATTATTTATGTGAAGTATTTAATATGAATAAATATTTACTTATTAAAAAATGATAATATACATCAGAAATACTTACAAAAGACAACTATCTTGAGAAAGATTGCCTAATATTACAGAAAAGTTGCGTTGGCATTGCTCAATAAAAGCTTCTCTATTTTTAACAAAGCTCTCATTTTTATGCATCCATATGTGATGTAAAAAGACGCCTATTTGCGTTTCTCTTATAGATAGATTAAATAGTGACAGCACCTTCGATCACTTTGTCTATGTTAACTTCTCTTTTAGGCAATAATTTATGGTATCTAACAGGCCTTTTCTCGCTCTTTTACCTTTGGGCGCACACGAATATCACGGAGAGCACCTTCCTTTCGAAACCGACTGGATTATTGCTGAAGCTTTTGCAAAAGCCCTCACTTTACAAACAAAAGAGCAGTTTCATATCGCACTTTTACCGGTTGAAAAGATTGGCTATTCTATAGAACATATGGATGTTACAGGTACACAAACTCTTACCTTTTCCGATGCGATTAAGCGATGGATAAAGATTGGTGAAAACTGTTATCACAAAGGGATCAACCGTCTTCTTCTTCTCAATGCTCACGGAGGCAATTCACCTTTAATGAGCATCGTTATCACCGAATTACGAAGGCGCCTTTCCATGCTCGCTGTAGCAACAAGCTGGAGCCGTTTTGGTTTACCACAAGGTCTCATAGAGCCGTCTCAACAACATCTTGATATCCATGGAGGCTTTATCGAAACCTCTCTCATGCTCTATTTAGCACCAGAAAAAGTCCATATGGAAAAGGCAAAAAATTTTCATAATAAACAAGCGGATATGATTGCCAATTATCGATATTTACGTGCTTATGGTCCTCATGCCTTTGGTTGGACAATGCGAGATCTGAACACGCAAGGTGCGGCAGGAAACGCAAGCAAAGCAACACCACAAGCCGGTGAAGCAATCTTTTCTCATGTTCTGTCTCAGCTTCGTGATTTACTTGATGATATCAATCGATTTAACATAAACACATGGCAATAAAGAACAATAAAAGGTCTCTCCATGGAAACGACACACCCAAAAAAACTTCCCGTTACGGTTCTCACAGGCTATCTTGGTGCTGGAAAAACCACCCTTCTCAACCGCATTCTCAGTGAAAATCATGGCAAACGTTATGCCGTCATTGTCAATGAATTTGGTGAAATTGGTATTGATAATGACCTGATCATTGAATCAGACGAAGAAATTTATGAAATGAATAATGGCTGTGTTTGCTGCACCGTACGTGGTGATCTCATTCGCATTCTGGAAAGTCTGATGCAACGTTCTCATCGATTTGATGCGATCATTATAGAAACGACAGGGCTTGCTGATCCCGTTCCTGTAGCACAGACCTTTTTCATGGATGATACTATCCATGAAAAAACAGCTCTCGACAGTGTCATAGCAGTCGTTGATGCAAAGCATTTTCCCTCTCAACTGAAAACAAGTCGTGAAGCTGAAGATCAAATTGCCTTCGCGGATATTATTCTTTTAAATAAGATTGATCTTGTCACCCAACAAGAACGCAGCCATGCTGAATCCCTTATTCTGGCCATTAATCCCAGAGCCATAATTTACACAACAGAGCGCGTTAACATCCCTGTTGATAAACTCCTCGATCGTGGCTTCTTTGATCTCCAACGCACTTTAGATAATGATCCCCATTTTCTTGACCATCATCACGCAGACCATGTATGTGGTCCCGATTGTAATCATGATCATGACCATCATCACGCATCCCCCATTCATGATATTACCATCACTTCTGTAAGTTTAAAAACAGGTGTTCTGCAACCAGAAAAGTTTTTCCCTTGGATCCAGCAGGTTACACAGCAACAAGGACCTGATATATTGCGCCTTAAAGGCATTATCGCCTTTCAAGGAGACGATGATCGTTACGTCATTCAAGCAATACATATGCTTCTTGAGGGACAACATCAACGCCCATGGCGTGAAGATGAAAAACGAGAAAGTCGCCTTGTTTTTATAGGACGCTCTCTTGATGCTGAAAAATTAAAAACTGGTTTTGAAAATTGCGCATAAGTGAGTGATAATGCCAAACATTACCCATTATGATCTCAAAAGTTACTGCCTTTCCTGCGGTTTTATAGGCAATAAACCAGCCTTTGTTTCCGTAGAAGGTTTCATTGTTTTTTTTAATCCAGCCCCACAAATCGTTGAAGTTCACCAAGGAATAATTTCAAGCCATTTTTCCCATGACAATACCGCTATCATCACCGGTGGAGAAGATGGAAAAGTCTGTCAAACAACCGCAGCAGATCACACGGAAGTGTTAAGCCAAAAAGAACGCAAATGGATAAACAACGTTGCTTTTGGTCCACAAAAAGCTTTTGCTTTTTCCTCCTCACGTCTCGCATTTGCGCATGTTGGAAAAGAACGACAAGAGCTCACACATGAACGTAGTGTAGAAGGACTCGCTTTTGCCCCAAAGGGTTTACGACTTGCCGTTGCCCATTACAATGGAGTCACTCTTCATTGGTTATCAACGCAAATATCTCCCACCACATTGGTATGGAAAGGAGCTCATTGTGGCGTCACCTTTTCACCAGACAACCGCTATGTCATTTCCACGATGCAAGAAAACGCCTTACACGGTTGGCGTCTCACTGATAATCAACATTTACGGATGAGTGGCTACCCAAGCAAAGTCAAAAGCTGGTCTTGGAGCGCAAAAGGAAAATGGCTAGCAACATCAGGTGCCTCTGCCGCAATTGTTTGGCCCTTTCATACAAAAGACGGCCCCATGGGAAAAACACCTCTAGAACTAGGCACACGAGCAAATGCGCTTGTTAGCACCGTTTCATGCCACCCAAACAAAGAAATTGTAGCAATAGGCTTCAATGATGGAATGATTTTAGCGGCACATTTTCATGATGGAAAAGAAGTCCTTCTAAAAGGTTATGGGAAAAGCGCTATCTCAGCACTTAACTGGGATCAAGCAGGGCAAAACCTCTCCTTCGGTAGCGAAAATGGTGAATGTGGTATAATCAAGATCACTGATTAAATTAAGCACCCAAAAGCGCAATCATCGCCGATAAAGAATGCCCACACAATCCTCCAGAAATCTTATCCCCTTGCATCTCTAGAGCTCTCAGAAATCCTATCTCCCTAATCTCCCCCCCCAAAGTCTCCTAAAATCTTCGTAATCATTAAATCTTCTCTTTTCTTTTCCTTCCCCCCTTTAGACAAGAAAATACCTTAGACATGTTTTTTGACCTTTTAACATTGCTACCCCCATACAAGAATAAAAACATCACCCCTAAGACCGAAAACCCCACTCCCTATCAACATCTATATAGGCTACATACTTCCACAAAAGCATTTTTCTTAAAAATTCGGCAAAAAATAGCTGATATCATCATTAAAACAACGATTTATTCCTACGATCAGAAGAATGGAATTCAACACTATTTTCCTAAATAAAATTTTTTTGATTTCCCTCTCTAAAGAGCAAGGTTGCCTACTAGCAGCCTTCTAAACTGCAGTTTTTTTCCTAGAAAATTCCATCTAATAATCATTTCATAGAGTTTCTATCACCGTCTTCTGTTCCGGTATCTCCTTCATCTCCAGATTTTGTCCCCACTCCTTCTGCCCCTGTTGAACCTGCACGTCCTTCTGTACCAATTGTTCCAGAGGACCATTCTTTTGTGCAACCTATGCCTGCACCGTTTGTTCCAGTTGAAGATTCTACTGATGAGGTTCGT
Organism: Bartonella sp. CL162QHHD; assembly: GCF_042195435.1. Taxonomy (NCBI): domain Bacteria; kingdom Pseudomonadati; phylum Pseudomonadota; class Alphaproteobacteria; order Hyphomicrobiales; family Bartonellaceae; genus Bartonella; species Bartonella sp. CL162QHHD. The sequence continues at coordinate 189 of NZ_JBHIOG010000018.1, read as the reverse complement.
CCATCTGAGCCCTCTATTCCGGTATCTCCTTCATCTCCAGATTCTGTCCCCACTCCTTCTACCCCTGTTGAACCTGTACGTCCTTCTGTACCAACTGTTCCGGAGGACCCTTCTGCTGTGCAACCTATGCCTGCACCGTTTGTTCCAGTTGAAGATTCTACTGATGAGGTTCGTCCATCTGAGCTCTCT
>NZ_JBHIOG010000017.1:0-3312 GCF_042195435.1 Bartonella sp. CL162QHHD | reverse complement strand
GTATCAAAATGAAAAAAATTGAAAAAAATAAAAAATACGTATTGACATTAAGGAAAGGTTCGTTTAGAAAGGCGTCAAGTGCTCAAAACACTAAATCACAAGCGGATAAACCCCGATAAGGTTTTTCCCATTTCTTTAAATACTGACTGTCTTTTATGTTGTGATTAGCATATAACGATTATGTCGGGTGTGTTCACACCATACAATACTCTTATGAGAAAAGTGTGACGACGGACTTGTGACCGTGTTTTGAACACCCGGCGCCCTTATAGGGTTGTCAATTCAAAACCCAATTATCACAAGGATTACTAGCATGAAAGCTACAGTTAAAAATCAAGAATCTTCCTTTTTTATTACAGATGATAATGGCTCTTTTAAAAAGAGAGAGTTTGCAAAAAAATACGAATTTACAGGCGAGACGATTGAAGTTGGTTTTAAGACACTTCATAGAATTAGAGCATTAAGAGATTTTGGAGATGTCAAAAAAGGGGACCTCGGCGGTTTTATAGGTAGTGAATACAATTTATCGCATCATGGCAATTGCTGGGTCGGAGGTAAAGCCAAGGTTTATGCTAATGCACGGGTTTACGATAATGCCGTTGTAAGTGGTTATGCTCATGTTAATGTGGAAGCTTGTATTTATGAAAACGCCCGTGTTTATGGCAAGGCGGTTGTAGGTGGCTTTGTTTATGGAAATGCTGAGGTTTATGGTTTTGCACGTATTTATCCTCGTGCAAGAATTTATGGGAATGCTCACGTTCATTATAATGCTTGGGTTTTTAATGATACACATATTTTTGGTAATGCCAAGCTTTCTGGATATGCTTGCATTTATGCTGATGTAAAAGTTTATGGTAATGCCAAGGTTCTAGGCTTTTCAAAACTTTATAAAAATGCACACGTTCATGGGAACGCTGTTATTGAAGGGCATGCTGAAATTCATGGGATTATTTATGGTAATGCAAAAATATCAGGTTATTCAAAAATTTATGGGAAGGTTTCAGGCAAGGCAAAATTAAGAGAGTGTGATTTTGTTCATAGGGAAGGTGAGGTTTATAGTGGCAATAAAGTCATATATAACTCGAATAATATTTTAGAAAAAGCAGCGTAAATAACGGCGCGGGCGGTGCGGGGGCGCCTCCTTATAACCATTTCATTCAAAAATTTTCTTTAAAAGGCATTTCACTATGAAAAAAACATATGAACTTATTGATCTCATAACACGCAATAAAGAAGAAGAAAGTGAAAATCATAATCTCTTTGCTCTTAAATGGACGATATATGATCAAAGCCTTCATAGTCCTTTACGTCCTGAGAATGAAAAGCAAGTACCTAGAAAATATGAATTAACAAGTGAGACAAGGGAATTTAATGGACATATATTACACCGTATTAGAGCCATTAAAGATTTTAAACATTTTTTTGGTGATAATAATAACTTTTGTATAAAAGCAGGTACCTTAGGCGGTTTTATAGAGAATGAAAGCAATTTAGATCATCGTTATGGTTGCTGGGTTAGTGATGATGCTATGGTTTACGGTGGCGCACGTGTTGTAATGGATGCTCTTGTATACGGTAATGCTGTTATTTATGAACAAGCGTGTATTGGTGGGCATGCACATATTTATGACAATGCACAGATTTATGGTAAAGCCAAGGTTTGTGGTACTGCTCATATTTATAACAATGCGCATATTTATGAAAATGCTTGTATTGATTTTAGAAGCCATGTTTATGAAAATGCTCATGTTTATGGCAATGCAGAAGTTGGGTTTTCTCATGGTGAAGATAAACCTGAGATTTATGGCAATGCACGTGTTTATGATAATGCAATAATTGAAGACAATGCTAGGATTTATGGGAATGCACAAGTTTACGGACGCGCTCGTATTAGAGAGAAAGCTAAGGTCCGTGATAATGCACAAGCATGTGGAACGTTAGATCTTTTAAACGATGCGGTTTTAGCGGGTGATAAAAAACTCACAAGAGGTTATAGAGATTTTATTGGCAAAACTAAAATCACTAAATTTGGTCATTTTAAAATAATAGAAAAAATACACAAAGTTGTTTAATAGGCGGGCTGCTTTATAGCAAAAAAGCCGCGTCCTTTAAGACACGGCTTTTATTATCAAAACAGCTAGCGATCCAAATAAACGATTAAAATAACCAATCGAAATATAAAAGAACATCTCTTTATTGCACAAAACGTATCAAAAAGCAAGCTGTTAAGTAAAATAAAAATGGGATTCATACTGTAGATTCAGTGTGTTATGATAAATTCTGTTTGTAAAAATACACCATAATGTGTTATACTACCATCAGTTGTGAGTTATGTTTTGTTCTAAGTACTATTTTCCATTAAAGGACAGAAAGCAAATGCTTAATAAAGTGATGTTAATTGGTCATTTAGGTGCCAATCCAGAAAGCAAAACAATGTCATCTGGCATCGAGGTGGTCAATTTTCGAATGGCAACGTCTGAGAGCTATACAGACAAGGCAACCAATAAGAGAATAGACAAAACCGAATGGCATTCCATTGTGGTGNCAACGTCTGAGAGCTATACAGACAAGGCAACCAATAAGAGAATAGACAAAACCGAATGGCATTCCATTGTGGTGTTTAATCCACACTTGGCAAAAGTAGCACTCCAGTATCTGAATAAAGGCAGCAAAGTTTATATCGAGGGGCGACTACAAACCCGTAAATGGCAAGATAAAAACGGTGTTGATCGCTATGTAACAGGAGTCATATTGCCTCAGTACAAAGGCGAGTTAAAGCTTTTAGATGGCAAAAATGATGATAATCAAGAGCAGTCATCTGCTTATGACAGAAGCATTTACAGACCTCTTGATACGCCCCATACCGTTATGAATGACAGTGTTCCTTTTTAATAGAGGGTATTTAAATGTCTGATAAGCCGCCGCTCCATACCTTTAGTGCAATCTGTAAATCTAAGCCAGTTTATAACTATACTATTACAGATCAGGAGATAAAATCATTACAACATAATAATAAGATTGAGACATTCTGTAATATATCAGCAGGCTTTCTAATTGTAATGATTGTCATTATCTTCGTGTGGATGATGGGTAATGATGATGATTGGAAAAAAATACCAGCCCTTTGTATATCAATAGCGTTACTGTTATTTGTAGTGACTTTGGGTGGAGAGACATGGTCAAACTCAGAGGAAATTTGGGAAAGCGTTAAACAGGTGTCTGAGGTTATCTGTGAAAAAAAATAAAAAGAGGGGACGCCCTAAAATAGCAGGGCAGGTAAGAGAACCAAACGGACGTATATCACGTGCAAAA
>NZ_JBHIOG010000016.1:0-3671 GCF_042195435.1 Bartonella sp. CL162QHHD | reverse complement strand
TTTAATTGCAGATCATATTGATGTCTCAGAGAGCGAATTGGCTTATGGCGGTTTAGACTTTCAAAGCACCAATGCCCTTGATATTCACAATGCGCGGCTACAAGCCGTGACAGATCAGGGAGGGACTGGAGATATTCTTTTTGTTGCCCCAAGCGTTATGGTTGATGAGACAACGTCGGTTTTAGCGGCACGAGATTTCGTGATCAAAACGGGGGAGCTTGGAAATAGCGGTCAATTGGCATCGGGGCAGGATTTAGTCTTTAGCGTGACGGGGGATGTGACCAACAACAAAACGGGCTTAATTTATGTGAAGGGCAATGGTGCTTTACAAGTTGATGGTGCTTTGCTCAATGATTTTGGCACCATAATGACAGAAGGTGATTTATCTTTCACCAATGCAGAAGGCACAGGAAAAAGCCTTTCCCTTGTTAACAAAGCGGGCTTTATTCAAGTTGGTGGAAACTTAAATATCCAAACCAACACCCTGAAAAACGAAGCCGATAGCACGCCTGTCATCACAGAAAAAACGGAATATAGCGATATTTCTTTCCAAAAACCAGAACGCTTTGATTCAATTGAAAATGCGATTTTGTATCATACAACAAGTATAGCAAATGAGTTGGGGATAGAAATATGGGCCGTTTCCTATGAGGAAGTTGAATGTTCGGGAAACACATGTGATTTTCACTTTAAAAATTCTTTGCCCAACAAAGAGGCAACTTATGGTAAGATAACTTTAGAAGATGGGATAGTATACAAGGCATTTACTTGGAATGAAGAGAGTGAAAGTTCGGTTTTTTTTCAAGGGTACCGATGGAATAATTTATCTCACATGATACAGAAAACTGTCACGCAAGAATTTTCGCCTACTCGTCAAGGAATGATACAGTCTCACGGCAATCTTATTATTAACGCTGATACCATTGACAACCATTATAGCATTATAGAAGCAGGGGGAAACGCCGATATCCACGCCAATGTGCTGACCAATTTAGGTGCAACAGCTTATAAAAACACCTATATGGGTTGTCAGGCTAATACGGATGCTTATTGTTATGCTTATAACGCTGATGGAAGCCGAAATGTTGCTTTAGATATAATAAATAATGATGGTTTTCGCCATATCAATTCAGAAGTTCTCGATACTGTTCCTGGTCTTGTTCAAGCGGGTGGCATTTTGAATTTGGTGGTCGATCAACTCCACAACGAGGCAGCGGAAGGTTCGATTACAGGGGATGCGCATTTTGAGGCAAAAACCGTTGGAGGCAATCCACTGGAGTCCTTAAGTGGTTTGCCTGGAGCTGGCGCTCTCTTTACACCAAAAGTCGATCTCAATAATGCGGGGGAACTTGCTGAGGGGCTCCCTTTACCAAAGCCCCAATCGGGGGGTGTTGGGGGCACGCTGCCCAATCAAAATTTCATTTATGAAACGCGGGCAGAATTCCTTGATGTCGGCAAGTTTTATGGCTCAGCCTATTATTTGAACAGAATTGGTTATAATCCTGACAGAGAGATTTTTTTCTTAGGTGATGCCTATTTTGAAAAGCAGCTGATTGAGAAACAAATGCGTGATCTTGTTGGTCAAGGTTTGGGCAAAGGTTCCTTTATTCCTGGAAGTGATGCCATTGAACAAGTCAAAACTTTGCTAGATGGTGGGGCAGATTATGCAAAAGCACACAATCTCCCTTTTGGTGAGGCTTTGAGTGAAGAACAATTGGCGTCCCTAGAAGCCCCGATGGTGATTTATGTGCGCCAACAGGTCAAGGGCATGGATGTTTATGCACCGGTGCTTTACATCCCTGAAAAAGACAGAGCCTCCTTTGTTTCTGCTGGGGCTTTGATCATGGGCGATGATGTCAATATCACCAGCCAAAATACAAGCAATTCCACAATAACCAATTCAGGGCGGATTGCGGCAAACCACCAATTGCATGTGCATGGTGGGGATATCCTCAGTCAAGGGGGGCATTTTGCTGCTGGTGGGGATGCTGTTATCCTTGCGGAGAAGAATATTCGTTTGGACGCAGGGCGCACAACGGTTGACGGCGTGGAGACCGTATTAAACACCGAGGCGCTTTCTGCTGGGGGTAATGCAACGGTGATTGCTAAACAAGATATTACCGCCTCAGGGGTGGGGATCAGCACCGGAGGTGATCTTGCCATGGCTACAGAAGAAGGCAACTTGACGATAGGCTCAGCTGCAACGCATCACCATAAACAGTATAGTGACTCCATTATGCACCATAAATCTGTGTTAAACTCTGGAGGCTCGACGACACTTCTCTCTGGAAAAGATTTGAATATTTTAGGCTCTGATGTTCAAGCGCATGATGATCTTTACTTACAAGCAAAAGAAAATGTTTCGATTGATGCTACACGCAACAGCATGGACAATCATCGCGGGAGTGAAACCTCCCATGTCGCCTTGCACAATGGCTCTCATTTAAGTTCTGGAAAAGATACCACTGTCATCTCGGGTCAAGATATCCATATTGCTGCTTCCGATATAGATGCGAAGGACAATGTTGCTCTTGGCGCACAAGGGGAGATAACAATAGGGGTGAGAAACGATGAAAGAGATTATCATTTTCAGAGCAGCGACTTTAGTGTTGATAGGCAAGAGTCTATTTCTCGGGGTTCTTCGATAAAATCTGGGGGTGATACCACTGTTGTTGCAGGGCAGGATGGGAAACCGCATGACCTTAGCATCACAGGCAGTTCCGTTGCGGCTGAGGGCAAGGTAGGGCTGAAAGCCAGCAACGATGTCCTGATCACCAATGCAGAGGATAGTTCACACCGTGAGATATCTAGCTACACAGATGGCGGTTTTTTTGGGGGAAGCTCATCCTATCATGAAACTTTTGGAGCTACCCAAGTGGTAGGTTCAAGTATAGCAGGAGAAAAAGGCGTTGCCATTGACTCAGGAAATAACACGGAAGTTGTAGCCTCGACGCTCGTAGCCGGTAAGGCAGAGGAAACGTCAGGAGAGAAAGCACTGGGAGATCAGAAACAAGCGGATATTACCATTCACTCTGGGGGAAAGATTGTCATAAAAGGTGCCCAAGAACACTTGGACCAGCAAGCACAATCGTCATCAAGTGGCTTTTTGCATGAGGAATCGTCCGATACATCTCAATCGCATACCACAACGGTCTCCTCTATCCTTGGGGCAACGGGAAACATCGTGTTAGACGCACAAGGAGAAGCCAAGATTTCTGCTTCTCATCTGCTTTCCGGTCAAGATATCAATGTGAGCGGAGAAAGTGTGACAATTGATGGCATGACAGATCACCATAAAAGCCATTCAGAGGAGCATGAAACAGGTTTTGGTGTGGGATCAGGTAAGGGCTTTGTGTCGATATACGGGAGTGAGGGAAAGACAGAAAATGAAGAGAGTTTTGAACATCAAGGCTCTTCTCTGAATGCTGATGGCAATATCACCATCACCGCCACCAAAAAAGATGTGAACGTGGTGGGCTCTGATTTTGCAGGTGAGAATATTAATCTTTCGGCCGCCCATGATGTGAATGTTTCACCTGGTCATAATAGCCATTCCTCAAGCTCAAAGGAAGAACGTACAGGCTTTGGTATTCAGTTTGAAAAGAGCAACAGCGGTGCTTCTGTAGGTGTTGGAATTGCAAGCGCCAAAGATACGGGCGATCAATGGGAAA
>NZ_JBHIOG010000015.1:0-113622 GCF_042195435.1 Bartonella sp. CL162QHHD | reverse complement strand
AACATTATTAGAGATGATTAGCGAAGCGCAAAGAAAAGAAAATGCTACTGTTGTAGAGAAATGTTAGAAAATCCTATTCCCCAACTTTTATTTACGCGTCCCTCACTTAAAAAAACATATGAAGAATCAACAGCTTAATAGGAATATAAAGCTATATGGTGGGCGATGAGAGACTCGAACTCCCGACATCCTCGGTGTAAACGAGGCGCTCTACCAGCTGAGCTAATCGCCCAATGCAATGATCAGCAATTGAATGGAGACTCTTTAAGGAAAAATTTTTCTAAACGCAAGAATAAAGATGGTATTTGATAATTTTTTTTAAAAATGCATAATCCTTCTTGACATAGACGCGTGAACCCCTTACACGACCGCTTGTACCAAATTAAATTGGTTCGAAAAAAATGCGCGGGTGTAGCTCAGTTGGTTAGAGTGCTGGCCTGTCACGCCGGAGGTCGCGGGTTCGAGCCCCGTCACTCGCGCCATTTCTTGATTCCTTATGAAATTTCCTTTTTTTAAGTATCCATATGCTATAAGTGAGGTGGTGGAGTATTTGATTGGGGGATAAATATGTTTTTTCTTTCTTTTTATATGGTTTATAAGAATAGGGCTTGCGTCTTTCTTTGCTCTGCGTTACCTATGCCGATAAGAAAAGTATCGCTCTGTATGCCTTTGAAGCAGTATGAATAGAGTTAATAGAGCGATTGTTAAATTTGTCTGTTTGGTCTCGCAATATTGAATCATTGTGTTAACTCAGGCATTTCGTTACGATGGAAGAGGGTTATGGCTTATTTATTGAGCTCTTACTTACCAGTCTTGATTTTCATTATTGTGTCAGCGGTTATTGCTGGAGTTTTGTTGATTACACCTTACATTGTAGCATATCGTTCCCCCGATCCTGAAAAGTTATCGGCTTATGAATGTGGGTTTAATTCATTTAGTGATGCACGCATGAAGTTTGATATTCGTTTCTATTTGGTATCAATTTTATTTATTATTTTTGATCTTGAAGTTGCTTTTCTTTTTCCTTGGGCTGTTTCATTCGAATCAATAGGTATGTTTGGCTTTTGGTCGATGATTGTATTTTTAGCGATTTTGACTATTGGATTTATATATGAATGGAAAAAAGGAGCTCTTGAATGGAATTAAGATCTAATAATTCAACGATTACAGCTCCAAAACCAAAAGGAATCATTGATCCAAATACTGGTGGGCTGATAGGATCTGATGATAAGTTTTTTCGTGATATCAATGCTGAATTATCAGATAAGGGTTTTTTAGTTACCTCGGCAGATGCTTTGATTACTTGGGCACGTACCGGTTCTTTAATGTGGATGAGTTTTGGTTTGGCTTGTTGTGCTATCGAAATGATGCAATGCTCAATGCCTCATTATGATAATGAGCGTTTTGGATATGCACCACGAGCTTCACCCCGCCAGTCCGATGTGATGGTGGTTGCTGGTACGCTCACAAATAAGATGGCGCCTGCTTTAAGGAAGGTTTATGATCAGATGCCTGAGCCACGTTATGTGATTTCTATGGGGTCATGTGCAAACGGTGGGGGATATTATCATTATTCCTATTCAGTAGTGCGGGGATGTGATCGTATCGTGCCTGTCGATATATATGTTCCAGGGTGTCCACCTACAGCAGAGGCATTATTATACGGCATATTGTTGTTACAGAAAAAAATCCGTCGTACCGGATCCATAGAGCGATAGAGAGTTTTCTTGTCATGGTGGATGAAACATTGGTTGAACTTGCTGCTTATTTGGAAAACAAGTTAAAAAATAAGCTTGAAGAGACTGTTCTTGCTTTTGGTGAATTGACCATTGTGGCGCGTCTTGATGCAATTATCGATGTCTTAATGTTTGTTCGAGATGATTCTCGCTGTCAATTTATTAATCTTACAGACATTAGTGGTGTGGATTATCCTTCTCGCGATAAGCGCTTTGATGTTTCTTACCAATTGTTATCTCCTCGTGAGAATTTACGCTTACGTGTAAAGGTTCGTACTGATGAAAATACTCCTGTTGCTTCAGCTTGTACGGTTTATCCTGGTGCAGAGTGGTATGAACGAGAAACGTATGATATGTATGGGATTTTATTTTCAGGACATCCGGATTTGAGACGGATTTTAACAGATTATGGGTTTGAAGGATATCCTTTACGCAAAGACTTTCCTGTGACAGGATTTGTTGAATGCCGTTATGATAATGAAGCAAAGAGGGTGATTTATGAGCCTGTTGTTTTGCGCCAAGAGATGCGTAATTTTGATTTTCTGTCTCCTTGGGAAGGAGGACAGTATACTTTGCCACGTGATGGAAAAGCAGATGAAAAAAAATAATATTGGTTTTGATAAGGCATTATATTAGAGTACTGTATTTCTTAAATAATTAAATATTTTTTAGCGTGATAGATTTTTTTGATATTTGATATGAAGTTTTTTAAAAAGCAAGGGGTTGATTGTGGCTGAGGTCAATGTTCGAAACTTTAATATCAATTTTGGTCCGCAGCATCCTGCCGCGCATGGGGTTTTGCGCATGGTTCTGGAGTTGGACGGTGAAGTTGTTGAGCGTGTAGATCCACATATTGGGTTGTTGCATCGCGGTACTGAAAAATTAATGGAAACAAAGACTTATCTTCAAGCGGGTCCTTATCTGGATCGTTTGGATTATGTTGCTCCTATGAATCAGGAACATGCCTTTGTTCTTGCTATTGAAAAGTTATTAGATATTAAAGTTCCTAAAAGAGGGCAATTAATACGTGTTTTGTTTTCTGAAATTGGGCGTATTCTTAATCATTTGCTTAATGTAACGACACAGGCAATGGATGTTGGCGCTTTAACACCACCGCTTTGGGGGTTTGAGCAACGTGAAAGGTTGATGATTTTTTATGAGCGTGCCTGCGGTGCTCGTCTTCATGCAAATTATTTTCGTCCCGGTGGCGTGCATCAAGATTTACCAGAATCTTTAGTTGAAGATATTGGTGATTTTATTGATCCATTTCTTGTTTCTCTCGGAAAACTTGATGCGCTTGTGACCCCAAATCGGATTTTTAAGCAGCGTAATGTGGATATTGGCGTTGTAAGTATTGATGAAGCTTGGGCACGCGGTTTTTCTGGGGTTATGATTCGTGGAGCTGGTGTTCCGTGGGATTTGCGTAAAAGTCAGCCTTATGAATGTTACGATGAAATGGAATTCGATATTCCTGTAGGTAAAAATAGCGATTGTTATGATCGCTATCTTATTCGTATGGAAGAAATGCGTCAATCAGCGAAAATCATGCGCCAATGTGTGGAGCGTTTACTGAGTAGTGAAAAAAGTGGACCGGTTTCGAGCTTGGATCGCAAAATCGTACCACCGACGCGGAGTGAAATGAAAAGCTCGATGGAAGCACTGATTCATCACTTTAAACTCTATACGGAAGGTTTTCATACACCTCCTGGAGAAGTATATGTTGCTGTGGAAGCTCCGAAGGGTGAGTTTGGTGTTTATCTTGTTTCTGATGGGACCAATAAGCCTTATCGTGTCAAGTTGCGTGCTCCTGGGTTTGCTCATCTCCAAGCTATGGATTTTTTAACCAGAGGTCATATGTTGGCAGATGCTACAGCTATTTTGGGTTCGATTGATATTGTTTTTGGGGAGGTTGATCGCTAATGTCCGTACGCCGTCTTGCAGATGATGTTTATCAGCCGGCTGAGTTTTCTTTTACAAAAGAAAATCAGATATGGGTACAAAATACCATAAAAAAATATCCTGTAGGGCGTCAGCAGTCTGCTGTAATTCCATTATTAATGCGCGCTCAAGAGCAAGATGGTTGGGTGACACGTGCTGCGATTGAGCATATTGCTCAGATTCTTTCCATGGCTTATATCCGTGTCTTAGAAGTTGCTACTTTTTATACTCAGTTTCAGCTTAAGCCTGTTGGAACAAAAGCGCATATTCAAGTTTGTGGTACAACGCCTTGTATGTTACGTGGTTCTGATGAATTGATTAAAGTTTGTCAGAAAAAAATTCATCATGAACCTTTTGCGACCAATCAGGATGGAACCTTATCATGGGAAGAGGTGGAGTGTCTTGGTGCTTGTGTTAATGCTCCGATGGTTATGATTTTTAAAGATACTTATGAAGATCTTACAGCTGAACGCCTTGAAGAAATTATTGATGCATTTGAAGCAGGTGAAAGTTCTGAGATAGCGGTTGGTCCACAAAATAGTCGTAAATCGTCGGAACCGATTAGTGGTTTAACTTCTCTTATTGATGATGAGAAAGAAAAAAAGATCTCTCAAGTATTCACCAAAAAAGGATAAGGAAAGAATGGGAACATAATTAAGTATTTTTCTTGAAAAAATATTTTATTATTCTACCCATGATGGCAACATTTAACGAAAAGTAAGAAGTCTTGAAAAGATATTTAAAAATTGCATTTGAGGAAAAGCGGAAAATGCTATGGGTAATAGAAAAAAGGTGAGGTATGTTAGCTGATAAAGATCGTATCTTCACCAATATTTATGGCTTAAAAGACAAATCATTAAAGGCTGCGATGTTGCGTGGGCATTGGAATGGTCTGAAAGAGATGATTGACAAAGGTCGTGATTGGATCATTGACGAAGTGAAGGCATCGGGTTTACGCGGTCGTGGTGGTGCTGGTTTTCCTACTGGAATGAAGTGGTCCTTTATGCCAAAGCAGAATGATGGGCGTCCTCATTATTTGGTTGTCAATGCCGATGAATCTGAACCTGGAACTTGTAAAGACCGTGATATTTTACGTCATGACCCCCATACTTTGATTGAAGGATGTGTAATCGCTACTTTTGCTATGGGAGCCAATGTTGCTTTTATTTATATTCGTGGTGAATATATTCGTGAACGTGAAGCGCTTCAAGCTGCCGTTGATGAGTGCTATGATGCGGGGTTACTTGGCAAAAAAACGAAATATGGGCATGCTTGTGATATTGTTATTCATCATGGAGCTGGTGCTTATATTTGTGGTGAAGAAACGGCTCTTCTTGAAAGTCTTGAAGGAAAAAAGGGGCAACCTCGGCTTAAGCCACCATTTCCTGCCAATATGGGGGTTTATGGCTGTCCAACAACAGTAAATAATGTAGAGTCTATTGCCGTTGTTCCAACGATTTTGCGGCGGGGTGCTTCGTGGTTTTCATCAATTGGACGAGCAAATAATGTTGGAACAAAATTATTTATGGTTTCAGGGCATGTTAATGCACCTTGTACATTTGAAGACGCTCTTGGTGTTTCATTCCGTGAATTAATTGAAAAACATACGGGTGGTGTTCGTGGTGGATGGAATAATCTTTTAGCGGTTATTCCAGGGGGGGCTTCTTGTCCAGTCGTTCGTGGTGAGGATATGATCGATGCGATCATGGATTTTGATGGGATGAGAGATGTCGGGTCTTCTTTTGGCACAGGGGGAATGATTGTTATGGATAAATCAACCGATATTATCAAGGCAATTTGGCGTATAGCTGCTTTTTTCAAGCACGAGAGTTGTGGACAGTGTACACCGTGTCGTGAGGGGACGGGGTGGATGATGCGTCTTTTAGGGCGTATGGTTGAAGGAAGAGCGCAAAAACGCGAGATTGATCTTTTGTTTGAAGTGTCTAAACAGGTTGAAGGACACACTATTTGTGCGCTTGGTGATGCTGCCGCATGGCCTGTACAGGGGTTGATACGTAATTTTCGTCCGGAAATCGAGCGTAGAATTGATGAATACACGCGAAATGTAGTCCAAAGCAAAAATATTGCTTTAGAAGCGGTTTAATAACGGATTTTGTTCTAAGAGCAACCGAATGCAAATTTTAAGTGGGTTATCCGCAGGTTGGATGGGTGATGATAAATATCAAAGTTGATGGCAAAGAGATTGAAGTTCCTGATTACTACACGTTGCTTCAGGCTGCTGAGGCGGCGGGTGTTGAAGTGCCACGTTTTTGTTTTCATGAATCTTTATCAATTGCTGGAAATTGTCGTATGTGTTTAGTTGAGGTTAAGGGGGGGCCTCCAAAACCTCAGGCTTCTTGTGCTATGGGGGTTCGTGATTTACGAGTAGGGCCTAACGGTGAAGCACCTGAAATTTTTACCAATACGGCGATGGTAAAAAAAGCACGTGAAGGTGTTATGGAATTTCTTCTCATTAATCATCCTTTGGATTGTCCAGTGTGTGATCAAGGGGGAGAGTGTGATCTTCAAGATCAAGCAATGCTTTATGGACGAGATTGTTCTCGTTATACAGAAAATAAACGTGCTGTAGAAGATAAATATATTGGACCTCTTGTCAAAACTGTTATGACACGATGTATTCATTGTACACGGTGTGTTCGTTTTACAACGGAAGTTGCAGGTATTTCTGAGCTTGGTTTGATCGGTCGTGGTGAAGATGCTGAAATTACGACGTATCTTGAAAAAGCTATGACATCTGAGTTACAGGGAAATGTTATTGATCTTTGTCCAGTGGGAGCTTTAACTTCAAAACCTTATGCGTTTCATGCCCGTCCGTGGGAATTGGTAAAAACGGAATCGATTGATGTGATGGATGCGCTTGGTAGTGCTATCCGTATTGATAGCCGCGGCCGTGAAGTTATGCGGATTATGCCGCGTACGAATGAAGATGTAAATGAGGAATGGATCTCTGATAAAACGCGTTTTATTTGGGATGGATTACGGACTCAGCGGCTTGATAAGCCATATGTACGCAAAGATGGAAAGCTTCAACCTGTCAGTTGGACAGAAGCTTTTGCAAAAATTAAAATGGTGATCTCTAAAATTTTTCCAGAAAAAATTGGAGCCATTGCTGGAGATCTTGCTTCTGTTGAAGAAATGTATGCCCTTAAAACATTATTGAGCTCTTTGGGCTCAACGCTTTTTGATTGTCGTCAAAGAGGGGGGGCTTTATCGCCAGAGTTTGGACGCTCGAGTTATATTTTTAATCCTACAATTGTAGGTATTGAACAGGCTGATGCACTGCTTATTGTGGGATCTAATCCACGTCATGAAGCAGCTGTTTTAAATGCGCGTATTTTAAAGCGCCAACGGATGGGCAATTTTCCTATTGCATTAATTGGAGAGAAAGTCGATTTACGTTATCCTTATTCTTACCTTGGATCTGGGAGTGATACATTAACGACACTTATTCGTGGAGAGGATGTTTTTTTTAATGTCTTAAAAGAAGCGAAGAGGCCCCTTATTCTTATCGGAGAGGGGGCTGTTTCAGGAAATGAAGGTTTATCTGTTTTAAAAAGTCTTGCTAAATTAGCTGATAATATTGGTGCTCTTAGTGAGACATGGAATGGGTTTGGGGTTCTTCATAATGCAGCATCGATTGTTGGAGGGTTAGACATAGGCTTTACTTCTAAGCTTGGGGTTGCAAATATACTTAAAACCTGTGAAGTTCTATTTTTGCTTGGTGCTGATGAAGTAGAATTAGCCAATACAAAAGCTTTTACAGTTTATATTGGGAGCCATGGTGATAATGGTGCACATGCTGCTGATGTTATTTTGCCTGCATCTGCTTACACTGAAAAATCAGGGCTTTATGTGAATACAGAAGGACGTGTTCAAATGACAAATCGGGCTGGTTTTGCTCCAGGTGAAGCAAAAGAAGATTGGGCTATTTTGCGTGCTTTATCGGATATTTTAGGACAAAAACTCCCTTTTGATTCTCTTCCTCAATTAAGGCAATGCTTGTTTAATGATTATCCACACCTTTGTGCTGTTGATGATATAGTGCCTTCTGATATAAGTGGTCTTAAGGCGCTTGGTTCAAAAATGGTTTCTCTCGAGAGTCAAACATTTACTTCTATGGTTAAAGACTTTTATTTAACAAATCCGATAGCACGTGCTTCTGCTGTTATGGCTAAATGTTCATCTCTTGCAAAAAATCGTTCTACGCAAACTGTACTGTAAAGTAAGGGCAAAGGAAAAAGAATAATGATGTATGATTTCTTTATGACTTGGCTGTTGCCATTACTCATTATAATCGGAAAAACACTTCTTCTTTTGGTCGTTCTTTTGCTCTTAGTTGCTTACCTTCTTTACGCAGATAGAAAAATTTGGGCTGCGGTACAATTGCGTCGTGGACCAAACGTTGTTGGTCCATGGGGATTGTTACAGTCTTTTGCAGATTTAATTAAATTTGTTGTGAAAGAACCTATTATCCCAGCAGGTGCAAATAAGGGGGTTTTTCTTTTGGCTCCTTTTGTTTCAGCGACACTTGCTTTATCAACTTGGGCTGTTATTCCTGTCAATGAGGGTTGGGAGGTTGCGAAGATTAATGTTGGCTTGCTTTATATTTTAGCTATTTCATCTCTTGAAGTTTATGGTGTTATTATGGGGGGATGGGCATCAAATTCAAAATATCCTTTCTTAGGAGCTCTTCGTTCGGCGGCACAAATGGTTTCTTATGAAGTTTCCATTGGTTTTGTGCTTGTGACCGTTATTTTAGTGAGTGGTTCGTTGGATCTTACAACAATTGTTCTTAAACAAAGTCATGGTTTTGGTACAACTCTTGGTCTTCCTTTTAACAGTTTTCTCGATTGGAATTGGTTGGTCCTTTTTCCAATGTTTATTATATTTTTTATTTCTGCGCTTGCAGAGACAAACCGTCCTCCATTCGATTTGGTGGAAGCAGAATCTGAACTTGTTGCTGGTCATATGGTAGAATATTCTTCAACGCCTTACATGCTCTTCTTTTTAGGTGAATATGTTGCGATTGTTTTAATGTGCGCATTAACAACCATTCTATTTTTAGGCGGTTGGCTGCCTCCTTTAGATGTTTGGTGGCTTAATTGGGTTCCTGGTATCATTTGGTTTGTTTTAAAAGTCTGTTTTGTATTTTTTTGGTTTGCTATGGTTAAAGCATTTGTTCCACGTTATCGCTATGATCAGCTCATGCGGCTTGGTTGGAAGGTTTTTCTTCCTCTCTCACTAGCAATGGTTGTGATAACTGCTGCTTTTTTAAAGTTTACGGATTTCGTTTAAGAGGAGATTTTACGATGTCAGGTTTCATTCAGGCGGCAAAGTCACTTCTTCTATTGGAATTTGTGAGTGCTTTTTTCTTAGCTATGCGCCAATTTTTTTCACCAAAGCCCACGATTAATTATCCTTATGAAAAAGGTTTTGTATCTCAGCGTTTTCGCGGTGAGCATGCATTGCGTCGCTATCCAAATGGTGAAGAACGGTGTATTGCTTGTAAATTATGTGAAGCGATTTGTCCTGCTCAAGCGATTACAATTGAAGCTGGGCCACGGCGCAATGATGGTACACGTAGAACTGTCCGTTATGATATCGATATGGTTAAATGTATTTACTGTGGTTTTTGTCAAGAAGCTTGTCCGGTTGAGGCTATTGTCGAAGGTCCAAATTTTGAGTTTGCGACGGAAACACGTGAAGAACTTTATTATGATAAAGAAAAGCTTTTATTGAATGGAGATCGCTGGGAGCGAGAAATTGCTCGAAATATATTGATGGATGCGCCTTATCGTTAAGTGTATCGTTAAATGAGGTGTCGGATATTTTTCCGATAAATTGTAATCTGGTATGAAGTTTATACCAATTGTTTGAATAATTAAGGAGAAGCCTATGCTAACAGATCTAGCGGCGGCATTTTTCTATTTGTTTGCTTTTATTATGCTAACAAGTGCAGTTATTGTTATTACAGCACGCAATCCAGTGCATTCTGTTTTGTTTTTAATCCTCGCATTTTTTAATGCAGCAGCTTTGTTTTTACTTGCAGGGGCAGAGTTTTTAGGGCTTATTCTGCTTGTTGTGTATGTTGGAGCTGTCGCTGTTTTATTTTTATTTGTCGTTATGATGCTTGACGTTGATTTTGCTGAGTTAAAGAGTGGAACTCTTCGGTATGCTCCTATTGGAGCTCTTATTGGTGTTATTATCGCTGTAGAATTGATTGTTGTTTTTATGAGTAGCTATTTTTCTCCAATCTTGAGAACGCATGTTACGCAACCAATGCCAGATTTAGCCCAGCGAACAAATACACAAGCATTAGGTGATATTCTCTATACGGATTATGTTTTCTATTTTCAAATTGCTGGAATGATTTTATTGGTTGCAATGATTGGAGCTATTGTTCTAACACTTCGTCATAAATTAGGAGTAAAGCGGCAATCTATTGCGGAGCAAGTTTCTAGAACGGTAGAAAGTGCTATTGAAATCAAACAAGTTGAATCAGGCAAAGGTATATAAGGGGGCTATGTAGATGTATATTGATATTACACATTATCTCACTGTTTCTGCTTTGATGTTTACAATTGGTATTGCTGGAATTTTTCTCAACAGAAAAAACGTGATTATTATCTTGATGTCCATTGAGCTTATATTGCTTTCAGTTAATCTCAATTTTGTTGCATTTTCAGCATTTCTTCATGATCTCGTTGGTCAGGTATTTGCTTTATTTGTCTTAACCGTAGCAGCTGCTGAAGCTGCCATTGGTTTAGCAATTCTGGTCGTTTTTTTCCGTAATCGTGGTTCCATTGCGGTTGAAGATGTTAATGTAATGAAAGGCTAACCAGTGATGTATTATACGATTGTCTTTCTTCCGCTTTTGGGTTTTTTAATTGCTGCACTAGGTGGAAAAACGATAGGAGATCGTGCGAGTGAATTGATAACATGTAGCTTTATGGTTGTTGTTGCCATATTATCGTGGATAGCATTTTTCAGTACTGCACTTGGTCATATTCCAGCGATTGATGTATCGGTATTACATTGGATGACTGTTGGTGACTTAAGCTTTAATTGGGCTTTACATGTTGATGCATTAACAGCTGTCATGCTTATTGTTGTAAACAGTGTTTCGGCATTGGTGCATATTTATTCAATTGGTTATATGCATCATGATCCTTCAAGGTCTCGTTTTTTTTCTTATCTTTCTTTATTTACATTTATGATGCTTATGTTGGTCACATCCAATAATTTGATTCAGATGTTTTTTGGATGGGAAGGTGTCGGACTTGCTTCTTATTTACTCATCGGTTTTTGGTTTCAGCGCGATTCTGCTAATAAGGCCGCAATGAAAGCTTTTGTAGTTAACCGTGTTGGAGACTTTGGTTTTCTCTTAGGAATCTTTAGTATTTTTGTTTTGTTCCAATCAGTTGATTTTGCCTCTATTTTTGCAAAAGCTGCCGACAAGAGCTTTATACAAAATGTGACATTTTTAGATTGGCAATTTGATGGGCAGACGGCAATTACCATTACATGTCTTTTATTATTTATTGGTGCGATGGGAAAATCCGCACAATTTCTTTTACATACTTGGCTGCCTGATGCAATGGAAGGACCAACCCCTGTATCAGCGCTTATTCATGCTGCTACAATGGTAACGGCTGGTGTTTTTATGGTTGCGCGTATGTCGCCAATTTTTGAACTTTCTTCGACTGCTTTGACCGTGATTATTATTGTTGGTGCAACAACAGCGTTTTTTGCAGCAACTGTGGGGTTGGTGCAGAATGATATTAAGCGTGTTATTGCTTATTCTACATGCTCTCAACTTGGTTATATGTTTGTGGCATTAGGTGTTGGAGCTTATGGCGCTGCTGTCTTTCATCTTTTTACGCATGCTTTTTTTAAGGCCTTATTGTTTCTTGGTGCAGGTTCTGTGATTCATGCTGTATCTGATGAACAAGATATGCGAAAAATGGGTGGGTTACGCAAACATATAAAGGTCACCTATTGGATGATGATGGTCGGGACCATTGCCTTGACCGGTGTTGGAATTCCAGGAACACTTTTCGGGACTGCAGGTTTTTTCTCAAAAGATGCGATTATAGAGTCTGCTTTTGCATCTCATAATATTGCTTCAGGATATGCTTTTTATCTTCTTGTTTTTGCTGCCTTTTTAACAAGTTTCTATTCATGGCGGCTTATCTTTATGACATTCCATGGTAAACCACGGGCAACAGTTGATGTGATGCATCATGTTCATGAATCGCCTCCAGTTATGTTGATTCCACTCTTTCTTTTATCTATTGGAGCAATATTTTCTGGTGTCGTTTTCCAACCTTACTTTTTTGGTGAGTTGTATAATGCTTTTTGGAAGGGAGCATTATTTACAAGCAGCCATAATCACATTCTTCATGATGCCCACCATGTCTTTAATTGGGTAAAATGGTCGCCATTTATAGCGATGCTTCTTGGGTTTATCTTAGCTTATTTATTTTATGTTTCTATCCCATCTCTTCCTAAGAAAATGGTTCGTATTATGCCAAGAACATATAACTTTCTTTACCAAAAATGGTATTTCGATCAATTATATAACTTTTTGTTTGTTCGTCCTACCTTTAGAATTGGTTCTTTTCTTTGGAAAGTGGGAGACGGTAAGATTATTGATGGTCTAGGCCCTAATGGTATTGCAGCGCGTGTTGTTGATATTACAAATAGAGTTGTTCGAATGCAAACAGGCTATCTTTACCACTATGCATTTGCAATGCTTATCGGCGTTGCATTGCTCATTACATGGATGATGATCGGGGGCGTAAACTAATGACCGATTGGCCTATTCTTTCTACGGTTACATTTTTGCCGCTTGTTGGTGTGCTTCTGATTTTGTTTATCAAAGATGATAGTGAAGTAGCACGCCATAATATACGTAATGTCGCATTTTTTACGACTCTATTTGTTTTTATTATTTCTTTAATTATTTGGATAGGATTTGATTCTAGCAACCAAAATTTTCAAATGGTTGAAAAATCCAGTTGGTTAGGGGGGGGTATTAGCTATCATATGGGGGTTGATGGTATTTCTATTCTTTTTGTTGTTCTCTCGGCTTTTCTTTTGCCTTTCTGTATTTTAGCAAGTTGGGAGAATGTTAAAGAGAGATTAAAGGCTTATATGATTGCGTTTCTTCTTCTAGAAGTTGCGATTATTGGCGTTTTTTGTGCTCTTGATGCAATGCTATTCTATGTTTTTTTTGAAGGCAGCCTTATTCCAATGTTTATCATTATAGGTGTATGGGGAGGAGCACGTCGTGTTTATGCAAGTATAAAGTTTTTCTTATATACTTTACTTGGTTCAGTGCTTATGCTGGTTGCTCTTATGGTTATGTATTGGGAGGCTGGGACACTTGATATACCAACTTTACTCAATTATCAGTTTCCTGCTCATATGCAAATATGGCTATGGCTTGCATTTTTTGCTTCTTTCGCAGTTAAAATGCCAATGTGGCCAGTTCATACATGGCTCCCTGATGCTCACGTAGAAGCACCGACAGCGGGTTCCGTTATTTTAGCTGGTGTCTTACTCAAATTAGGTGGGTATGGTTTTCTTCGTTTTTCTTTGCCTATGTTTCCTATCGCTTCAGCAGATTTTGCGCCTTTTGTTTTCACATTATCGCTTATCGCTATTATTTATACATCACTGGTTGCACTTGTTCAAAGTGACATCAAAAAACTTATTGCTTATTCTTCAATAGCGCATATGGGGTATGTGACAATGGGTATTTTTGCTGCAAATGAACAGGGGATACAAGGGGCTATTTATCAGATGTTATCCCATGGAATTGTTTCAGCAGCATTGTTTCTTTGTGTTGGGGTTATCTATGATCGCTTACATACGCGTGAAATTTCAGCGTTTGGTGGTTTAGTGAATAATATGCCTAAATATGCTGTTGTTTTCTTAATTTTCACTATGGCAAATGTTGGTTTGCCTGGAAGCTCAGGATTTTTGGGTGAGTTTTTAACCTTAATAGGTGTTTTTCAAGTAAATAAATTGGTTGTTGTTTTAGCAACAACAGGTGTTATCTTATCGGCAGCCTATGCCCTTTATCTTTATCGGCGTGTGGTTTTTGGTTCCTTGGATAAAGAGAATTTAAAAGTATTAATAGATCTTTCTTTAAGAGAAAAATTCCTCCTTTATCCAATGGTTATTCTTACAATATTCTTTGGTATCTATCCAACGCCTATTCTTAAGGCAACGGCGTTTTCCGTAGAAACCCTCATCAATAAACTGCACTAGATAAGGGAAGAATGCACATGCAAACTGAAATAATAGCGCAATTAGTCTTAATTCTTCCGGAGCTTTTAATCGCATTAGGAGCTGTCGTGCTACTTATGATTGGTGTTTATTCCAATACACGTGCTTCTTTAACAGTGACAGGTTTAGCCATGGCACTTCTTGTGGCAACCATTATTATTCTTATAGTTTTTCCGAAAAATGGTTCATTTCAAACCAATGCGCTCGTTATCGATTCCTTTAGTCGTTATATGAAAATTTTAATGCTTATTGGCGCACTCTTTTCTCTTATTATGTCTGTTGGTTTTGCCAATGCACAAAAGTTTAATATATTTGAATTTCCAGTGCTTGTTCTTTTAGCAACCCTTGGAATGATGTTTATGATTTCAGCGGGTAATATGCTGTCGCTTTATATGGGGTTAGAACTGCAATCTTTAGCTTTATATGTTTTAGCAGCGATTAATCGTAATAATGTAAAATCTTCTGAAGCCGGTATAAAATACTTTGTTTTAGGAGCATTATCTTCAGGATTGCTGCTTTATGGTATTTCTTTACTTTATGGTTTTACCGGTCAAATTGGTTTTCACGAAATTGCTCTTGCTTTAAAAGGTAAGAATTTACAATTGGGTGTTATTTTTGGAATTGTTTTTATTTTAGCTGGTTTGGCTTTCAAAATTTCTGCTGTTCCATTCCACATGTGGACACCTGATGTTTATGAAGGAGCGCCAACACCGATTACAGCATTTTTTGCTGGTGCTCCTAAAGTTGCTGCAATGGCTTTAATCATCCGTATTATTGTGGTGACCTTTATTCCCCTAGGGCGTGTTGATAATGTGATGCCTGCATGGCAACAAATTTTGATCTTTATGGCGATTGCATCAATGATACTGGGTGCTTTTGCTGCAATTGGTCAAAATAATATTAAGCGCTTAATGGCTTATTCGTCGATCAGTCATATGGGCTATGCACTTGTTGGTTTATCTGCTGGAGATATGCTAGGAGTAAAAAGTGTTATTCTTTATATGACGATTTATCTTGGAATGACGATTGGTTCATTTGCCTTTATTCTTGGAATGCGCTCTCAGAATGGCAATGTTGAAAATATTTATGATCTTTCAGGGTTAGCAAAGACGAATCCTTTTATGGCTGTTGTGATGACAATACAGCTTTTTTCTTTAGCAAGCATACCTCCTATGGCTGGTTTTTTTGGAAAGTGGTATACATTTTCTGCGGCTGTCCACGCTGGACTTACTCCACTTGCTGTCGTGGGGATGATAGCGTCTGTCGTTGGGGCTTTTTACTATTTGAGAGTCATTAAAATTATGTGGTTTGATGATGCAAAAGCGCATTTTGTTGCTTTATCGAATGAGCTTCAGTTTTGTCTTGGTCTTTCTGTATTCTTTATTTTATTTTACGCGCTTTTTGGAGTTTGGTTCGCTGAGCTAGCAGAAAAAGCAGCAACAGCATTGTTTTAATGAATATGGTTTATACTTTATCAGATTTTGCACAAAAACAGGGATACACTGTTGAAGCGTACGATAGTGTTGATTCAACAAATCTCATTGCGCAACGAAAAGCGCAAACTGGTCATCAAGGTAATCTTTGGATTGTTGCACAAGAACAATCACAGGGAAGAGCAAGAAGAGGGAGGACTTGGTCTAGTCCAAAAGGGAACCTTTATTCTAGTCTTTTATTAATTGATGATATTGTTCATCAAACTGCGGCTCAACTTGGCTTTGTTGCTGGAGTAAGTGTGGCAGAGGCAATAAAACAATTGATAAAAGAGGAAAAGCAGACAAACAATATTGTGAGCTTAAAATGGCCAAACGATATTTTGCTCAGAGGAGAAAAAAGCTCTGGAGTTTTGCTTGAGATTTTAAAATTGTCATCACAACAATATGCCTTGGTTATTGGTATTGGAATAAATGTGAAATATAATTATGAAGATGCAACCTATTCCACTTCAAGCTTAAAGAATATCGGTTTGCATATTGATGCAGAACAATTATTTACGGTTTTGACGGAGTGTTTTTCTAAAAATTACCTTCTTTGGAAACAACCAAAAGGATGTGAAATAATCCGAAAAAAATGGCTTTTATATTCCGCTCACCTTGGAAAACATGTCAAAGTGGTGAATGATGAAAAAGTCATTGAGGGTATTTTTGATGGTCTTGATAGTGATTTTAACTGCATCATAAAGCAAAAAGACGGTCAGACAGCCATTATAACAGCTGGAGATGTTCATTTTGGTTCCGCTGATTCTATTAATGCAGGTCGTTATTGAAAAATTATTTTACCATCAGATACCTTAATGATTTGGGAGATGTTTATGGTTGCAGCCAATAAGAATGAATTTGTTTTTTTACCTCTGGGAGGTGTAGGTGAGATAGGGATGAATTTAGCTGCTTACGGATTTGGTCCCCAAAGTCTTCGTGAATGGCTGCTGGTTGATATGGGGGTTAGTTTTGCTGGTTCTGAATTACCAGGTGTCGATCTTGTTTTGCCTGATATTCGTTTTCTAGAAAGTGAAAAACATAATATACGGGGTCTTGTTTTAACACATGCACATGAAGATCATTATGGGGCCGTTCTTGATTTATGTCCAAAGTTACAAGTGCCAATTTACTGTACGCCTTTTACGGCAGGATTATTGGAAACTAAAAAACAATTAGATTTTGAATCTCAAAAAATTTTACTCAATATTTTTCAAGCTGGTGATTGTTTTCAGGTAGGTTCCTTTGCTGTAGAGGCTATAGCCGTTAACCATTCAATACCAGAATCTGTATCTTTAGCAATTACAACCTCTTTGGGGACTGTGATTCATACTGGTGATTGGAAAATTGATCATACCCCTTCACTCGGGGCTGTAACCGATGAAAAAAGATTTCGTGCTTTAGGCAAAAAAGGTGTTTTAGCATTACTTTGTGATTCCACAAATGCATGTCGGGATGGTATATCTCCATCAGAGCAGCAAGTTCAAGCCAGTCTTTCTGAGATTATTTCCAAAGCTGAAGGGCGCGTTGCGATAGCAACTTTTTCTTCTAATATTGGTCGGATACGTTCTATTGCTCTTGCAGCTGAAGCTGCTGGACGTAAGGTGCTTGTCATTGGGCGTTCCCTTAAGCGAAGTATTATGGTTGCACAAGAGCTTGGTTATATGAATGGTTTAGCGCCATTTGTAACGGAAGATGATTATGGCTATATCTCGCGAAAAGATCTTGTTTTAATTGTCACTGGGAGCCAAGGTGAGCCATGTGCAGCTTTGGCTAAACTGTCACGTGATGGAATGAAAAATATTGCACTTTCCGCTGGTGATACCGTTATTTATTCATCACGAAGTATTCCAGGAAACGAAAAAGCGATTATTGAGGTACAAAATCGTTTCATTGATTTGGGTATTGAAATTATTACGAATGAAGATGCGCTTGTTCATGTTTCAGGTCATCCACGTCGTTCAGAACTTTTACAGATGTATGATTGGATAAAGCCACAAATACTTGTCCCTGTACATGGGGAAGCAATGCATCTTAAGGCTCAGGCAACTTTAGCACGTCAAGCAGGTATTAAAACTGTTACGGATATCAGAAATGGACATATTTTACGCCTTGCACCAAAGCCTGTAGAAGTTATTGATCAAGTTCCTGTTGGCCGCATCTATAAGGATGGTTGCTTAATTGGAGATGAAGATGAATTAGGGATTCGTGAGCGCCGCAAACTAAGTTATGCTGGTCATGTTACTATTTCTCTCCATATAAATAGTAAGCATGAATTATTAGGGGATATAGGTCTAACAATATTAGGGTTACCTGAAAGTAATGGAAAGGGGAAAAGTTTAAAAGATATTCTTTTAGATATCGTAGAAAATACAGTTTATAATATCCCACGCATGAAACAGAAAAATAATGAACTTATTCGAGAGGCAACACGACGTGCAGTGAGAGCGGCTGTTCATGAAATTTGGCAAAAAAAACCTATCTGTACAGTTTTTTTACATCGGTCAAAATAAAGAACTTTCATATTACGTTATTTAAAAAGAGAAGAGCATTTTTTATTTTATTGCTAAATAAGAAAAATAGAGAATAAAGCACAATAAATTTTTAAATGATAAGATCGTTATATTTGCAAGTATTCAGAATGCGGCTATAGATGAATAGAGGGTGTGATAAATTGTTCCGATATGATAGATCTGATTAGGAGTTAATTATTTCAATGCGTCTTTCTCAATATTTCCTTCCACTTTTAAAAGAGAATCCTAAAGAAGCAGAAATTGTTTCTCATCGCTTCATGTTGCGCGCGGGAATGATTCGACAACAAACATCAGGGATTTATTCTTGGCTTCCTTTGGGAAAAAAAGTGCTTGATAAAGTTTGTAAAATTATTCGTGAAGAGCAAGAACGTGCGGGTGCAATAGAAATATTGATGCCTACAATTCAGTCTGCTGATCTTTGGCGTGAAAGCGGTCGTTATGATGATTATGGTTTGGAAATGCTCCGCATTAAAGATCGTCAAAAGCGTGATTTACTTTATGGTCCAACCAATGAAGAGATGGTAACAGATATTTTTCGCTCTTATGTTCGTTCTTATAAAGATCTTCCGCTGAATTTATATCATATTCAATGGAAATTTCGTGATGAAATTCGTCCACGTTTTGGTGTGATGCGAGCACGAGAATTTTTAATGAAAGATGCTTATTCTTTTGATCTTGATTATGAAGGCTCTAAAACATCTTATAATCGTATGTTTGTTGCTTATTTACGCACTTTTTCTCGCCTGGGATTAAAAGCAATTCCTATGCGTGCAGATACAGGTCCAATAGGGGGGGAACTCAGTCATGAATTTATCATTTTGGCTGAAACAGGAGAGAGTGCTATCTTCTGTGATAAACAATTTCTTGAACTTACCGTTCCAGATAGTTCAATCGATTTTAGTGATAAAGCTGTTTTAGATGATATTGTTAAGCAATGGACATCTTGTTATGCAGCAACGGAAGAAATGCATAATGAAGAGGAGTGGGCTAAAGTTTCTGATCATAATCGTCTTTCAGCGCGTGGTATTGAAGTAGGTCATATTTTCCACTTTGGTACTAAATATTCTGCTCCAATGGGAGCAAAAGTTATGGGACAAGATGGAAAAGAGCATGTGGTCTCTATGGGATCTTATGGTATTGGGCCTTCGCGTCTTGTTGCGGCCGCTATTGAAGCTTCTCATGATGAAAATGGTATTATTTGGCCAAAGTCGATGGCACCGTTTGATTTTGGGATTATCAATATGAAACCCGATGATGAAAAATGCACACAGGCATGTGAGTTTCTCTATCAGGGATTAAAGGAGGTTGGTTTTGATCCGTTATTAGATGATAGAAATGAACGTCCTGGATCAAAATTTGCAACAATGGATTTGATTGGTTTGCCAACGCAAGTCATTGTTGGCCCTAACAGCATTGCACAAAATGAAGTTGAAATTAAAGATCGAAAAACAGGAATAAAAAAATCTCTAAAGGTTGAAGATGTGCTCAGCCAACTTTCTATAATTTAATAGGAAATGTTATGAAGAGGCTGAAAAACAAATGCTTTTCATCTTATGAGTGGATGATCGCTTTTCGTTATATGATTCCCAATAAAAAACATGTCGTTGCATCTGTTATTTCAATTATTTCTCTTATTGGGATTATGTTGGGCGTATTTGCTCTGGTTGTTGTTATGGCGGTGATGAATGGCTTTCGTACAGAACTTCTCAATCGTATTCTTGGTATGAATGGGCATCTTATTATTCAAACAGTTGATTCTGGTTTTTCTGATTATAAGACTCTTATTTCTTCTTTAGAAACTACAAATGGTGTGAAGTTTGCTTTACCTGTTATTGAAGGTCAAGCGCTTGTTCAAGGTGAAGTTCAAGGTGGCTCTGGCGCGTTAGTTCGTGGTATGCGCAAACAAGATCTAGAAAAGCTTAAAACAGTCTCTCAAAACATTAAATTAGGATCGATTTCTCGGTTTGATCAAGAAGAAGGTGTTGCAATTGGAAGTGGCTTAGCAGAAAAATTAGGACTGACAGTTGGAAGAGATATTCGTATTATTACTCCAGATGGTGATGAGACTCCTTTTGGCGTTACCCCACGTGTGAAAGCTTATAAAGTCGTTGCTATTTTTGAAGTTGGTATGTCTGAATATGATTCAATATTTATCTTTATGCCTCTCCATGAAGCACAAATGTTTTTTAATTTGGGAGATAAGGTTCAGTCTTTGGAATTATTTCTAAATGATCCTGATGCTGTTGATCAAATAAAACCTGTTGTAGAAAAAGCAGTTGAACAACAGGTCTATTTAATTGATTGGCGTACACGCAATCAGGCTTTTTTTTCAGCCTTACAGATTGAACGAAATGTTATGTTTTTCATTCTTTCTCTGATCGTTCTTGTTGCTGCTTTAAATATTATTTCAGGGCTGATTATGCTTGTAAAAGATAAAAGTCATGATATTGCAATTTTACGCACGATGGGGGCTCAACAGAGTGCGATTTTGCGTATATTTATCATTACAGGAATGATGATTGGTTTTATTGGAACTATATTGGGTTTAGTTTTAGGTGTTATCGCGACCGCGAATATTAATCATATCCAAGATTTTATATCTTGGTTATTTAATGTCGATGTTTTTAATCCTCAACTTTATTTTTTAACAAAATTGCCTGCACAAATTGAGTGGAAACAGACCATCTTGGTTGCTATGATGGCTTTATTCTTGTCGTTTCTTGCTGCTCTCATTCCGGCATGGCGTGCTGCTAAGCTAGACCCCGTACAAGCTTTGAGGTATGAATAATGACAGCTATTTTAGAGCTTGTAGAGATTGAAAGACACTTTTTCGAGAGCCATAAGCCGCTCATTGTTTTAGATAAAGCGAATTTTATTCTTAATCGTGGAGAGCTTGTCGCACTTGTTGCACCATCTGGTGCTGGAAAATCAACACTTCTTCATATTGCTGGATTATTAGAAAAACCAACAGCTGGTGATGTGATGTTACGGGGTGTTTCTTGTGCAAAGCGCTCTGATAGTGAGCGAACAGCTATAAGACGGAATGATATTGGTTTTGTTTATCAATTTCATCATTTACTTCCAGAGTTTACGGCGTTAGAAAATGTCATGATACCGCAAATGATAGCAGGATTAAAAAAATCTATAGCAGAAGATCGTGCGCGCAAATTATTGACGTATCTGCGTGTTTCTCATCGTGCGAACCATCGTCCCTCAGAGTTATCGGGAGGAGAACAACAACGTGTTGCTATTGCACGTGCAGTAGCAAATGGCCCTTCGGTTCTTTTGGCTGATGAACCTACAGGAAATCTTGATCCAGTAACTTCAGCTTATGTCTTTCAAGCTTTATCTATCCTTGTTCGTCAGTCTGGTCTTTCTGCTCTTATTGCAACACATAATTACGCTTTGGCTAAGCAAATGCATCGTCGAATTACACTTAAAGAACAAAAGATTATAGAACTTCCTTAAAGCAAGGTACAAATTTTATACGACTAATTGAATAGTTTATATTACTTTATTCAAGGAGATTTTTTATGACAGTTTTTGTCGTTGACAAAAATCAATTAGATGCTCGTCGTCGTCGATTGATTTTTCGTGCATGGCATCGCGGTATTCGTGAAATGGATCTCATTTTTGGACATTATGTCGATGCTCATATTACTGGGATGAATGATAGAACGCTCTCTGAGCTTGAGTATATTATGTCTTTTGATGATCGTGATTTACTGACATGGATTACTGGAGAAATTTTGCCCCCCTCTGAGGTTGATAGTCCACTTTTTCGTGATATTGCCAATTATCGTACTTGCTTAAGTTATTAATCCAGATGCCTATATTTAAAAAAATTGTTATTCCCAAAAATAATTCTGTTCGTATGATTTTAGATGGCGTTACTGATGGATTTGAAGCCTTTGCGCTTGCTAAATTAAGTTCAGAAATTGCACAAGGTAAACCGCTCCTCTATGTTGTCCGTGACGGAACAAAAATTGTGCATTTACAACAAGTTTTAAATTTTATTGAGCCCAATTTACCCGTACTTCAATTTCCTGCATGGGATTGTTTGCCTTATGATCGTGTGTCACCAGGAATTGCTGTTATGGCACGTCGACTATCAGCATTGGCACACATAGCAAATTTACGTAAAGATCCACATCCTGCAATTATATTAACAACAGCAAATGCGATTATGCAAAAGCTACCTCCTCGTGAAATGATAGAAGCTCAGCTTATTCACGCACGTGTTGGCCAGCGCAATAACATGGGAAATCTTATTCAATTTCTAGAAACTAATGGTTTTGAACGCGTTACGGTTGTCCGTGATGTTGGTGAGTTTGCTGTAAGAGGAGGAATACTTGATATCTTTTCTCCTATGGATGTTGAACCTTTACGTCTTGATTTTTTTGGAGATACCCTAGAAAGTATCCGCGTATTTGATCCAGAAAGTCAAAGGACAACAGGCCAAAAAACTGAACTTTTATTACAGGCAATGAGTGAGGTTGTTCTTACACCAGAACGCATCAGTCGTTTTAAAAGCAATTATACCCGTACATTTGGTGTATCACAAAAAAATAACATGCTTTATGAAGCAATTTCTCAAGGTCGGCGTTTTGCCGGTATGGAACATTGGCTTCCATTTTTTTATGAAAACCTTGATAGCTTTTTTGACCATTGTGGCAACTTACCGATAGTTTTTGAGCATCTCATAGAAGAAGTCTTCATTGAGCGCTATCGTCTTATTGAAGACTATTATAATGCGCGCAAAGAGCGCGAAAGTGATGAAAAAAATTCTACTTCTTATCATCCAATAGATCCTAGTCTTTTTTATTTAACGCCAGAGCGTGTTTTGGAAGGTGCGCAACAATCTTCGCAGCGTATTGATTTTTCGCCTTTTAATGTTCCACAAAGTTTGGAACAAACTGTTATTCACACCAATGTTAAACAAGGATATGATTTTGTAAAAGAGCGTAATGCGCAGGAAAAAAATGTTTTTTCAAGTGTTATTGATCATATCGCATCTTTACGCACTGCTGGTAAAAAAGTGCTTTTAGCGTGTTGGAGTGAAGGATCTCTCAATCGTTTGCTACAAGTTCTCGACGAGCATGGATTGAAAAAAATAGATGTTGTAAAATCCTTGCAAACTGTCAAAGCAACCCCACGAGATCGCATATTAGCAGCTGTTATCATGATAGAACATGGTTTTGAGGCTGAAGATTTGGCTATTATAGCAGAGCAAGATATCCTTGGCGATCGTTTTATAAGATCACCAAAGCGGCGTAAGAATAATACAAATTTTATTTCTGAAATTTCTGCTTTAAATTCTGGTGATATTATTGTGCATATCGACCACGGTATTGGCCAATTTGTTGGTCTTAAAACCATCAGAACCACTGGAATTTTACGAGATTGCCTTGAAATTAGATATGCTGGAGGTGATTTACTCTTTTTACCTGTTGAAAATATTGAGCTTCTCTCACGTTATGGCTCAGAAGGAACAGAGGTAACTTTAGATAAATTAGGAGGTGTTGCTTGGCAAGCACGTAAAGCTCGGCTTAAAAAACATTTATTGGAAATGGCAGGGCAATTAATCCGTATAGCTGCAGAGCGTATGACTCGTGCTGCGCCTGCTTTACTTCCACCAATTGGACCATTTGATGAGTTTGTTGCTTGCTTTCCCTATGAAGAAACGGAAGATCAAATGAATGCAATTGATGCTGTTTTGGACGATCTAGCCTCAGGTAAGCCGATGGATCGCTTGATATGCGGTGATGTTGGTTTTGGAAAAACTGAAGTAGCTATTCGAAGTGCTTTTGTTGCAGCATTAAATGGATATCAGGTTGCTGTTGTTGTACCGACAACTTTGCTTTCACGTCAACATTACAAAACATTTATTTCGCGTTTTCAAGGATTACCGGTTAAAATTGGACATGCTTCGAGGCTTGTAAAAGCGAAAGAACTTGCACGAGTAAAAAAAGGTGTTTCAGATGGTACAATCGATATTGTCATTGGAACCCATGCATTATTAAGTGGTGCAGTTAATTTTTTACGGTTAGGCCTTCTTATCATTGATGAGGAACAGCATTTTGGTGTCAAACACAAAGAGCGTTTAAAAGAGCTTAAAAGTGATATTCATGTTCTCACACTTTCAGCAACTCCCATACCACGCACTTTAGGGTTAGCTTTATCGGGTGTACGTGAACTTTCATTGATAACAACCCCTCCCATTGATAGAATGGCGGTTCGTACTTTTATTTCACCCTTTGATGCACTTGTTATACGAGAGACCCTGCTTCGAGAATATTATCGTGGTGGACAAAGTTTCTATGTTTGTCCTCGTATTTCTGATCTGGCTTTTGTAGAAGAATATCTCAAAACACATGTGCCAGAACTGAAATTCGTTGTGGCTCATGGACAAATGCCGGCTGGACAACTTGATGATATCATGAATGCATTTTATGATGGACAATATGATGTGCTGCTATCAACAACCATTATTGAATCAGGTCTTGATATTCCAACAGCCAATACCCTAATTGTGCATCGTGCTGAGATGTTTGGTCTTTCTGCCCTTTATCAGTTACGTGGTAGGGTAGGACGTTCAAAACAACGTGCGTATGCTCTCTTTACATTTCCTGCTGGTAAAGTTTTAACAACTGCTGCTGATCGTCGTCTTAAAGTGTTACAATCTCTTGACACCTTAGGGGCCGGTTTTCAATTGGCAAGCCATGACATGGATATCCGCGGTTCAGGAAATTTTTTAGGTGAAGAGCAATCGGGGCATATCAAAGAAGTTGGATTTGAACTCTATCAAAAAATGCTTGAAGAAGCTGTTGCTGAATTAAAAGATGGAGAGCTAAATGAAGATAAGCAATGGTCACCTCAAATTTCTCTTGGTACAACAGTGATGATACCAGAAAGTTTCGTGCCTGACTTATCATTACGTATGGGACTTTATCGTCGTTTAACAGAACTTGATGGTTTAGAACAAATTGATGAATTTGCAGCGGAGTTAATTGATCGCTTTGGTCCTTTGCCCCTTGAGGTTCAACATCTTCTTAAAGTCTTTCATATTAAAACATTGTGTCGAAAAGCACATGTAGAAAAATTAGATGTTGGACCAAAGGGGATTGTCATACAGTTTCGTAATAACTATTTTGCAAATAGTGTTGCTCTTGTTCAGTGGGTGGGAAAACAAGGTTCAATGGCAAAAATTCGACCAGATCAAAGTATTGCTCTTATTCGTGATTGGTCCTCAGCGAATGAAAGGCTTGTTGGAGCAGCGAATATTATGACACAGCTTGTCGAAATGGCAGAACAACATTCTGTTTAAAAAATTTCTTTATTGTTTCAGAACTGTTACTCATTTTTATAAAATCATTCTATAAAAACAAACAGTTATTGATTTTGTATAAAAATAAAATTTAAGTTTATAATAAAGAACCCTTTATATATTTATTTGGTTTTTATTATATACGTATTGATATAATGAAGAAAATAGATTAGACGGTTGGACCGCATTAAATAGCACTTTCAATATAATAAGTTAATAAGCTCCTGTAAATTTTTTAGAAAGAATTTAGGTAAAGATAGCATGCTTTCTTCATTACAAAAGTGTCTAACTATCGTTTTTTTATTACTCACTTTAATACATGGCGTAAAAAACGCTTATGCTGAGTTATCTTCTGATGAACAATACCAACATTTAAAAAACAAAAGAAAGAATATTAAAGAGAGCATACAATTTATTGAAGAAAGTATATCTCATTTGGATATTTGGGAAAAAAATATTTCTAAAGCAGAATACTATGAGCGTTTACAGGAACGGAATAAGTTATATAAAAAACTGAAAACTCTGAAGGATGAATATTATAATCTTGGTTCGAAATTACAGGATCTAGCTGAAAAAAAACAAAAAATTATCTCTAGAATACATATAGCGAGAGAGTATGAAGTAGGGGAGTATGAAGAAAAGTTGATTAAAGCAAAAGACTATTTAAAAAAAACTCAAACGTTTAATGAAAGGGGAATGAATGAGAAAAGTGGAGGTGATGATGAGATAATGAAAAATTATCTCATGTTTATTATTGCTTGCAATACGTTAGCGGATATATTGCAAAGTGATATAGGTGCTATTTTGCGCAAAG
This sequence comes from Bartonella sp. CL162QHHD, assembly GCF_042195435.1. Lineage (NCBI taxonomy): Bacteria > Pseudomonadati > Pseudomonadota > Alphaproteobacteria > Hyphomicrobiales > Bartonellaceae > Bartonella > Bartonella sp. CL162QHHD. Next base: position 87,484 of record NZ_JBHIOG010000015.1, on the reverse strand, counting down.
ATTTTGATTGGAAAGATAAAGATTTTAGTTGGGCTAAAGGCGCAAATAATTCAATAAGTCCTAGTTTAGTCAGGGATATTAAAGAATTACTAACAGATGGCTCTTATAGTTATGAAAAACAAATATTTGACGATATAAAAAATAGTCTTACAGAAGATAATTGGTTTGTAAAAAGTGCACCTAAGCTTTGTAATACCATTAAAGAAGTACATAATATAATGCTTCCAAACAAGAAAAAGAATATTATAGATCGTATGCGTTTTCATGTTGAAGAATTATTCAATTAAAAATTATTTATTTGATTTATGTTGAATTATATTCAAAATAGAAAAATACTTAATTTTTCGTAACATTATAGTTTAGAAAATTCATAAAAAATAATGCTATGAGAATATCCAATTAAAAATTTACTCATATAAATACAGAAAAATTAAGCTGATATACTAAACAATAGTTAAAACATATTAGTAATAATATATTTTATTTTTTGAGTTATTACTTATTATTTATAATAAAGTAATCTTATACACGTAATATATTATCTATTGTTCTTATCATATAAGACTTAATATATATATTAAATAATAAACTCATATATCTTTTTATGTTTTCTTTTTATGCATAATTTTTTGTGCTTGTAGTTTTTTATTTTTATCTGATTAATTATTTTAATGACGATACATCTCATATCATAAATATTGTTTCATTAATACGATAAGAGAAATATTTTATAGCTCTAAATTGTGTTATATAGGGAAACAAAATGATACTTTGAATTCATTTTTTCTTAAAACTTAAATCATTAACGATTTATATCTTTGATGTTGTGAAAGCTGAAAATAATTTATCATTTTAGAAGCTTCTTTTATTTGAGAAATAACTTAAAATAAATTGATAAAAGCTACATTTTTTATTCACGTTATAAAGCTGAGAGATGATATTTGTACAGAGGTGCAATAATAGATGTATAATATATAAGCATAAATTTATTATGGCTTTGGGCACGTGAGATGATTCATAGGGGGGTATTCCTTTGTTCAGTAGTTTTATCTATAAAACTAACTCTGCTTGTGATGTACAAGTGGATAAATTTTATTGATTCAATATAAGAGAGGTTTGCGCTATTAAGATCTTTCATACAATATAGAAATAGAAAAAAGATAAATTATTATTATAAATTAATATGTTATTATATTTTAAGAAAGTTTATTATAAATAAAATATTTTCAGCAGTTATAGATTTTCTCTCTAAGAAAATGTGTTGTTTAATTAAGAAAAAAGCACTTCTTTAGTAACGTATTTTTAAACTAAACTTTTTATTTAAACGCTATAGAATATAAAATTTTTATTACAAAAGCGTATCACCATTGTTTTGTAAACAAGGGCAGAAAATTGTTCATTAGCAAAAAGTTCTCTTACAATTATGCAGAAATTTTAGACAATCAGTGGTTTTAATTCATTAAATGTTTCAATAATATCGTAGATGATTTTGTTTTTATGTATCACACGAGGCACATAAGGAAAACAGTAAAATTTATCTGATATTTTGGAGCTTCATGCATTGCAACAACCTGTTGCTAAGGCTCTATAAGCTTAACATGAAGAGTAATAAATGTAAAAAGTTTAATTAGTAAGTTTTTTAGAGTAGTATTAGACTTTATTTTAATTAATATTGCAATATTGATTCGTTTGTGTAATCTTAGTTTAAATGCACAGAGGTATTTTATAGATAGATTATATCAAATACCAATGTGATGAAGAGGGGAATTATATGGGTGTATAAAAATAGAATGGCTCATCGTATTTTTTCTCTAAATTTGACTTTTTTTTTTATATTGAAGTAAAAATAGTAAAATTAATTGTTATTTCATTATAATTTAATAAATTTAAGTTGGAATTACATTTAATATTTTTTTTAAAGTTACTTAAGAGCGCGTTGAAAGGATTAACTTAATCATGTCGCATAAAAATGTTTATTCTGCTGTTTCAGTATTAGTTGGAGCCGCTGCCCTTTTTCTTATAGCTGGTATTTCTGCAAATGCGCAAACTTTATCACAAGGTTGGTACAAAGTTTGCAGTAAGCAGCATGATGTTGATATTTGTAATACAATGAATACTGTATTATCGAATACGGGACAACCTTTAACGGCTTTTAATCTTGTTGAAATAAAAGGGAAGCAAAATGAAAAACGTATAGGTATTCAAGTACCTACTGGGCGTTTTTTGCCAGAAGGTGTTCACATTAAAATTGGTGACGAGTTCTCTAAAAAAATTCCTTATATTATTTGTAATGGACCAAGTTGTATTGCTAATGATGTCTTAGATGATAAGCTTATAGCAGCTATGAAAAGTGGAACAAAAATGGTTGTAACCACAGTTAATTTTCGTGGTTCAGCTAATCCTATTGAATTTTCTCTTAATGGGTTTACAGCAGCCTATACCGGTCCTGGTATGGAGGAAAAAGATTTCCAACAAGAACAAATAAAGCTGCAGCAAGCCATTCAATCAAAGCAAAAAGAAATTGAAGAGCGTATGCGGGCTGAGCAAGAAAAAGCAAAACAAAAGTAATAAACCCACACTATAGAATTGGTTGAAACGTTTTCTATAATTGTTTATTTGAACCGCCACAGTTTTCTGTGGCGGTTTTTTTAATCCTTAATTTTTCGAAAGAATTCTGCGTTTCCACCAACCAATACGTTCAGTTTTGGAAGAATCATTAGGCGTTGATGAAATAACAACGGATTGATTAATTGTTTCTTCAATTTGGGAAGGAGAGGTTTCTACAACTTCCTCCATCTCGATTACAGTTTCTTGCTCTAATATTTTTTGTATTTGCGTCTCTTTAGAAGATGATTTTTTACGTGTTCCACGTGTTGATTTTTTACTCTTTTCAAGAGCTTTATCTTCTACCTCATGAATAGATTTGTCTGCTTTTTTTGTTTTAGCTTTACGCATCGAACTGGTTGTAGGTTTTTCTTCAAGAGATTTTTGTTCTGCAACATTTTGATCATTCTCTAAAGAAAGCTGATTTTCTACTACTTTTGAAGAACGTGTTTTACGTTTTTTAGGTTTAATACTTGTATCAATTTTTTCAGATTCACCCTGTTGTTGTATATCTAGAGCTTGTGTATTATTTGTTGTTTCTTCAAGTTCAAAAGATTTAGTAGGCGAAATACGACGTTTGCGATGCGCTGCTTTAATTTCTACCAAAGCTTTCTTAGCAAAATCTCCCACTGGTTCTGCGTAAGGAACGCGAATCTGATGAAAACTATTATCTTGATTGCGTCGACCACCACGACGTCCTCGACGACGTCCTCGACGATAAGAATCATCGTTCAAAGTATCTTCTTTTTTATGAACGTTGGAGAGAGAATGATCAGTAATTTCACCGTGACGATTTTTGCGCCTACGCTTTTGGTTTGTTTCAATGGGAGAAGGATTTTCAATAGATTCACTCTTTATGAAAACAGAATCTTCAATTTCTTGCTCATTGGCATCTTCCAATGAAGATCGAGAAATGCTCTCTGCTATTGAGCCTTTAGAAATAACAAGATGTTGCGTTCCAATACTATCATCTGCTTCAATACTAATATTAAGCTTAAAACGAGCTTCTAAATTAACAAGAATGTTGCGTTTATGATTTAATACATAAAGCGCTGTTGCTACGGGTGTGCGCACGATAATATTATATTGCGAATTATGAAGAAGATATTCTTCAATTGAGCGCATGACATGTAACGCAATGGATGATTCAGAACGTATATTTCCTGTTCCTGCGCAATGCGGGCAGGGCTGTGTTGTACTTTCTAAAACCGATATGCGAATACGTTGACGACTCATTTCTAAAAGGCCGAAGTGTGAAATATGACCTACTTGAATACGAGCACGATCGTTTTTTAAACAATCTTTTAATTTTTTTTCGACCAGCTTCACATTGCGTTCTTCAAGCATATCAATAAAATCAATCACAATTAAACCAGCAAGGTCACGCAAGCGTAATTGCCGCGCTACTTCTTCAGCAGCTTCAAGGTTAGTTTGTAAGGCTGTCTTTTCGACAGAGAATTCTTTCGTGGAGCGGCCAGAATTTACGTCAATAGCAACAAGTGCTTCTGTTTGATTAATAACAAGATAACCACCAGATTTTAAAGAAACTTGTGGTTGCAACATTTTATCAAGTTGAATTTCAATATTATTTCTTGCGAAAATGGGTGTAGGATCACGATAAGGTTGCACAACTTTTGCATGACTTGGCATGAGCATACGCATAAAGTCTTTCGCTTCACGATATCCTTGGTCTCCAGAAACAAGAATTTCACTAATGTTCTTATTGTAAAGATCTCGTATAGAACGCTTGATGAGATTGCTTTCTTCATGGACAAGGCATGGCGCCGTTGACTCGAGTGTCAAAGTGCGAATAGTATCCCATAACCGCATAAGATATTCATAATCACGTTTAATTTCAGCTTTTGTTCTATTGGCACCAGCAGTTCGTAAGATAACGCCCATACCTTTTGGAACAGCTAATTCTTTTACGATTTCTTTAAGACGCTTACGGTCTTGTACGTTCGTAATTTTTCGTGAAATGCCACCACCACGTGCTGTGTTGGGCATTAGAACAGAGTAACGACCTGCTAGAGATAAATATGTTGTAAGGGCAGCACCTTTATTACCACGCTCTTCTTTGATAACTTGTACCAACAAAATTTGACGTCGTTTAATGACTTCTTGAATTTTATACTGGCGCCCTTGTTTTCTTTGATAAATTGGGAGCTCTTCACGGATGTCCTCAGCACCGACCATTTCGATCTCATCATCAGAGATATCGGCATTTAATGCTTCTTCTGTATTATCAATTATTGTCGCTTCAGATGTGATGTCACTTTCAATATCGGCTGCAATGACATTGTTTTTTCCATTTTTTTTTGTTCTTCTGGAGCGTTTTTTATTTTTAGTTGCTTCTTCCGTAAAGGTATCTACAGAATTTTCTCCTATAGCTGCTTTTTCCTCTTCTTCAAGAAGAGCAAGTCGATCAGCAATAGGAATTTGATAATAATCAGGATGAATTTCAGAAAATGTTAAAAAACCATGTCGGTTTCCACCATATTCAACAAAAGCTGCTTGGAGAGACGGTTCTACACGCGTAATCCGTGCGAGATAAATATTCCCCTTGAGCTGTTTTCTATGTTCTGATTCAAAATCAAGTTCTTCAATTTTGTTGCCGTGAACAACAACAACACGAGTTTCCTCCGGATGGGAGGCATCTATAAGCATTTTGTTTGACATAAGTTAATATCCTGAAGGCGACATGCACAATTTTATTCAAACGAACGCTATAACTATTCGTAAACATAAAAGGCTGTCTGCCATAAAAGGGAGGTACCAGAAAAACAGGACGGAACACCACGTGCAGAGGCATGACTGCATTTACACCATTTCTCATCATTATTTCCATCTGTTTTTTATGACTCATATTTCTTAAAAGTCTCCGGTAAAATAATCTTTAAAACAGTTCGGATATCCGAACCAACGAATCTTAAGTAATGCAATCCTAATATTATAACATAGAAATTTTTCATCCATAAAAAAGTCTCAACGCATAATAGGCAAAAAACCTCTAAAGATAACTTAATATGAGTTACAGATAATTTAGATGACTATTATCAGCTAGGAAGCATAAATATTCTTTTATGTTGATATCATGCGTTTGGCAAGTAACAATGTAAATCATGTATAATTATAATATCTTTATGACCTTAATTTCGTTTTTGGGTGTTTATTTAGCTTTTATTGAAAAATAGAGAATAAATTGGTGTATCATTTTATATAACCAAGATAAATTATTACAAAGGTAATGTAGAGTATTTTGCTTATGATAAGAGTTTTTTTTACCAAAAAGCTGAAAACAGCTTATGGGGATGTTATTGTGCTCGTCACATACTTTTTATTATCTTTTTTTCTACTCCAAACCAGTGTTCAAGCCGCAGATCCTCTGAGACTTATTAATTTTCGAACCATTGGTGATAGTGTTCATACGCGTATTATTGCGGTTTTTAATTCAAAACCAAATGTTCGTTTACAGATTTTGGACAGGCCAGCACGTTTGGTTATCAATTTACCTACAATTGACTTTTCGATGCAAAATACGCCTTTAAAGAAACGGAATACATTATCCGTTATGCTTTCAGATGTACGTTATGCTTTCTCTGATATACAGACTTCACGCATTATTTTGACAAGTAAAACGGCTTTTGTGGTTGAAAAAAATGTCGTAAAAAAATTAAATAATGGTTTATGGCAGTTGCTGATTGATATTCGTAAAAGTACACAAGAAAAATTTGATGAGACATTAAAAAAACAGCAAAGAAGCAATTTTGATACACAAACACAGTTAATGCCAGCATATAATTTCCGTGTTGTTCTTGATCCTGGTCATGGTGGTATTGATGGTGGTGCACGGGGTGTTACTGGAATTTTAGAAAAAGATGTGACTTTAGACTTTGCGCGTGCATTGCGAGACGAATTACAAAAGGATTCTCATATTACCGTTGCTTTAACACGAGATTCCAATATTTTTTTAAGACTAAGTGAAAGAGTTAAAAAAGCGCAAGAGTTTGATGCTGATCTTTTTATATCTATTCACGCGGATACGATTGATTTACATTCTCTTCGCGGTGCTACAGTGTATACCATATCAGACAAAGCCTCTGATGCCATTGCAAAATCTTTAGCTGAAAATGAAAATAAAGTTGATTTGCTTGATGGTTTGCCTGCAGATGAAACGCTCGAAGTTACAGATATTTTGATGGATCTTACACGACGTGAAACACATACATTTTCGGTTAATTTTGCAAATAGTGTTATTTCAAGTTTATCAAAGAATCATATTAACTTGATTAATAACCCACATCGGTATGCTAATTTTCAAGTTTTAAGAGCTTCAGATATACCCTCAGTCTTGATAGAGATAGGTTATTTATCCAATAAAGAGGATGAAAAGTTATTAAATGATCCTCATTGGAGAAAACAAATGGCAGCCTCTATTGCTCATTCTATTCGTCAATTTGCTGATTATAGGCAGAAAATGATACAGCCTCTTTAAATTTGTGAGAAAATAGAGTATCAGTATGGGCTTCTAGTGTACCTAGTATAAATAAAAGATAGAAAACAATTTCTCTTGATCTCAATCTTGTGGTGATATCCACTTGGTGTGTTTGAAGTAACGTATTTTTTCTTTAATTAATTCTTAAGAAAGCGATAGCCGTTTTTATGATGATTTTTTTAAGATATCTTCTTCGTTTTTTTATTGCTATTGGACTTTGTGGTGCAATAACGTGGGGTGTTATGACCAGTGGTCAAGCAAATGCACTCCCTGATTATGAAGTTCTTTCACTTTATGAGCCGCCGGTAATGACCCGCGTCCATGCTTCTGATGGCCGTCTTATGGCAGAGTTTGCAACAAAACATCGCCTCTATTTACCGATTCAATCAATACCAAAGCTTGTTATAAATGCTTTTATTTCGGCTGAAGACAAAAACTTTTATCATCATTTTGGTTTAGATCCTGAAGGACTTTCTCGAGCTTTGATCAATAATATTCGTAATATTGGTTCTGGAAGACGTCCAGAGGGTGCATCAACTATAACGCAACAAGTCGCTAAAAACTTCCTTTTAAGTTCAGAAACAACGTTAGAACGTAAATTTAAGGAAGCTATTTTAGCAATGCGTATTGAGAAAACTTATTCAAAAGATCATATTCTCGAACTTTATCTCAATGAAATTTATCTGGGTCGTGGCACTTATGGTATAGCAGCTGCTTCTTTGACTTATTTCAATAAATCCGTCAATGACCTGACGCTAGAACAATGTGCTTATTTGGCTGCTCTTCCAAAAGGACCAGCAAATTATGATCCATTTAAGAATACACAACGTGCTATTGATCGGCGTAATTGGGTTATAGACCGGATGATTGCAAATGGATATGTAACGCGTGAACAAGGTGAAAAAGCGAAAGCTAAACCTTTAGGAGCGACAATACGTGGGAGTGATAGCTATGTTTTTGCGGCTGATTATTTTACTGAAGAAGTACGGCGTCGTTTAATACATCGCTATGGGGCTAAAACACTTTATGAAGGTGGGCTTTCCATTCGTACAACGCTTGATCCGCATTTACAACTTATTGCGCGACGTGCTTTGCACGATGGATTAATTAGATTTGATCATGCGCAAGGATGGCGTGGAGCTTATGCGCATATTGATGAGAAAAGTGATTGGGGGACAGAACTTGCAAATATCACAGGGCTAAGTGATGTTCCTGAATGGCGTTTAGCTGTTGTTCTTTCTACTAATCCCAACAAAGTAGAGATTGGTTTACAGCCACAGCGCGAAGCTTCAGGTATATTATCAAAAAAACGGGAAATTGCTGTTTTATCTGAAGCTGATTCAAAATGGGCACTCCATGTTGTAAAAGAAAATGGTTATCGAAAAACTGTTCAGAGCTTATCTCATGTTCTGCAAGTTGGGGATGTCATTTTTGTTGAAAAACTACCCAATACAAATAATACTTATCGTTTACAACAAATTCCAAAGGTTGAAGGTGCAATTGTTGCTATGGAACCTCATACAGGGCGCGTTCTTGCTATGGTGGGAGGATTTTCTTTTGCCGCATCTGAATTCAATCGTGCAACCCAAGCTTATCGCCAACCGGGGTCTGCTTTTAAGCCTTTTGTTTATGCAGCAGCTCTTGATAACGGATATACACCAGCATCCGTTGTTTTAGATGGCCCCATTGAAGTTCGTCAATATAATGGTGAAGTTTGGCAACCCAAAAATTATGGAGGTACCTTTGCAGGACCTTCAACGTTGCGTTATGGTATTGAGCGTTCTCGTAATCTTATGACAATACGGCTTGCCAATGATATGGGAATGCCTCTTGTCGCTGAATATGCAGAACGCTTTGGGATCGTAGATAAATTGCAGCCTTATCTTCCCATGGCTTTAGGGGCTGGCGAAACAACAGTATTACGAATGGTTACAGCTTATTCAGTTATTGCCAATGGGGGACGCTCTATTAAACCTTCTCTGATAGACAGAATTCAAGATCGTTATGGGAAGACAATTTATCGTCATGATGATCGTATTTGCGAAAATTGTAATACGCATTCATGGAATAATCAAAGTGAGCCCACATTGATTGATGAAAGAGATCAAGTTCTTGACCCTATGACGGCTTATCAGATTACATCGATGATGGAAGGGGTTGTTCAGCGTGGTACTGCGGCACGTTTACGTTATCTTAATCGACATATTGCTGCTAAAACAGGAACAACCAATGACTCTAAGGATGTCTGGTTTATGGGATTTACTCCTGATATTGTCGTTGGTATTTTTGTCGGTTATGATCAACCAGCTCCGTTAGGATATAATGGAACAGGAAGTTCATTAGCTGCGCCTATTTTTGGTGATTTTATGGCAGATGCTCTTAAAGGGAAGCCAGATGTTCCCTTTAAGATGCCAAAGGGCATGATTTTAATGCCAATTAATCGAAAAACAGGAATGCTTGCCGAAAGAGGAGATCAAGATGTTATTATAGAAGCATTTAAACCAGGGACTGGTCCTGCTGATATATATCAAGTTATTGGGAGTACAAATTCTTTTCAAGAAGGTGTTCCTGCAGTAACGACTTCTCCACAAGTCAACAAAGCACTTGAAAGTGGGACAGGTGGGCTGTATTAATCGAAAAAATCTCCTTTTGCCATGAGTCATGGTTTTTATCTCTTTTTTACAATGTCTGTTCTGTAAATAGAGTGATAGAATTGTACCATTTTCTGATAGCAGCTATTAAATTTGTATAAAATGCTAAGAGACACAACCAAAAAGAGTTTTTAAAAATACGGTGTTAAATTATGCGAGCAGAAATAGAAACATTAGTTGATGAAATCCAGAAAGCAATACAATTGCTAAGGGGGCATCTTTGACTGGGATCAATCACTAAAGCGTCTCGAATATCTTAATCAAAAAGCAGAAGATCCATCATTATGGGATGATGCACAACGAGCACAGGATATGATGCGTGAGCGTCAACGTCTTGATGATTCAATCAATGGTCTTTTATCATTTACAAAAACACTTGAAGAATGCATTGAGCTTATTGCGATGGGCGAAGAAGAAAGTGATGTTGAAATTATCGCTGATGCAGAAAGATCAATACGTAATCTTAAAAATGAGATAGATAAAAGGCAAATTGATGTACTTCTTTCAGGAGAAGCAGATCCGAATGATACCTATTTAGAAGTTCATGCTGGAGCAGGGGGGACAGAAAGCCAAGATTGGGCTTCTATGCTCTTACGTATGTATATGCGCTGGGCTGAACAGCATGAAATGAAGGTTGAAATTTTAGAAATTCATGATGGAGAAGAAGCAGGAATAAAGTCAGCGACTATTCTTGTAAAAGGGCATAATGCTTATGGAATGTTAAAAACAGAATCAGGCGTTCATCGTTTAGTGCGGATTTCTCCATTTGATTCGAATGCAAAGCGCCATACCTCTTTTGCAAGCATTTGGGTTTATCCAGTTATTGATGACAATATTGAAGTTGATGTTTCAGAGGCAGATGTGCGTATTGATACATATCGTGCATCGGGAGCAGGAGGACAACATGTTAACACGACAGATTCTGCTGTTCGCATCACGCATATAAAAACGGGTATTGTTGTTCAATGTCAAACAGAGCGCTCTCAACATAAAAATCGCGCTACGGCTTGGTCGATGTTGCGTGCACGGCTTTATGAAGAAGAGCTTAAAAAAAGAGAAGAAGAAACCAATGCTGCTGAATCTTCTAAAACAGAAATCGGATGGGGACATCAAATTAGATCTTATGTTCTTCAACCCTATCAGCTTGTCAAAGATTTGCGTACAGGAATTGAAAATACGGATCCACAATCCGTACTTAATGGTAATTTAGATGCATTTATAGAGGCAGCACTCGCACGGCGCATTTATAGACAAGACAAAAAAATTGAGGATATTCGTTAATTATATATCCTTCCTTCAAGCCATGTAGATTTTTTCTTAAGCTGTTCGTTTTATTGATGTTGTGATGTTACGATAGTCCTTGATACTTTAAAGGTTTAAAGAGGGATTTTCTTGTTTCTTTCTTCATTTTTTTTCTCACACGCCAATTCTGCTTATGATATTGCAAGTGATAGGAAGAATCTGAAATAAGAAAAATTTGGGATATTCGGGGGACTAATATAAATGTAAAACAATTCATTATCCTTATAAATCAATATATTGTAAAAATTGAATCCGTTGAAAAACTAAAATCAATTAAGGAGGATAACTTTTGCTTTTTAAGGTAAATCAAACACTCAATTTACAAGTTACCATTATGATATAAAAGTGTTGCAGTAGCTAAAACATTTTCAGCATGCCCAGATACGCTTACTTTACGCCATTCTTCTGCTATTATTCCATTTGCATCAATTAAAAAAGTGCTCCGTTCAACTCCCATATATTTGCGTCCATACATGCTTTTCTCAACCCAAACACCATAAGCTTCGAGGGTTGTTTTTTCTTCATCAGAAACCAAGATGACATCAAGTTCATGTTTTACTTTAAATTTATCATGTTTTTTTACATTATCTGGAGAGATTCCAATAACAGAAACACCGATTTCATCAAATTTCATCTTTAATTTTGTGAAATCAAGTGCTTCGCTTGTGCAACCACTGGTGTCATCTTTTGGATAAAAATATAAAACAACAGACTTTCCTTTAAAGTCAGAAAGACATACCATCTCTCCTCCATCGCGCGGCAAATTAAAATCAGGAGCAAGAGCACCTTTCATTGGTCTTGTCATTATTTTCATCTTTCTTTCTTGTGTAACAGGTATAAGATATCAGAGTACACAGAAGAAAAGAACTATTCAACTCTCTAGAATATTATTATTTTGAAGAGACCTTTATTTCCTAACAAAACTCGCCCTATCACAACAATTGAATTGAAAGAACAAGGTCGACAACATAAACAAAACAGCAAAAGATTATACTGGTTTCATCACAACATGTTTTTTCTTACCAAAAGAAAGTTTAACGGTTCCTTCTGCACTGACATCCCCTTCAATAATAAGATGTGTTTCATCCTCAATAATTTGATCATTTACACGGACCCCCCCACCTTGAACGTGTCGGCGTGCCTCACTATTAGATCTAGCGAGTCCTGCTTGTACTAAAAGAGTGAGCAATCCAACACCTTTTTTTAATTCTGAGGCATTAATTTCAACAGTTGGAAGATTTTCTCCTAGAGTTTTTTCTTCAAACGTCTTGCGAGCTGTTTCTGCTGCTGCATCAGCAAGAACACGTCCATGCAACATTGCTGTAATTTCTGTTGCAAGAATTTTTTTTGCTTCGTTAATTTCTGTCCCTTGTAATAGAGAAAGTTTAAGAATCTCATCCATTGGCAATGGAGTATAGAGCTTTAGAAATCGTGTTACATCAGCATCTTCTGTATTGCGCCAGTATTGCCAAAATTGATAAGGTGAAAGCTTATCCGCATTCAGCCATACAGCCCCATTCAATGATTTACCCATTTTGGCACCGGAAGAGGTTGTCAGCAATGGTGATGTTAACGCATATAATTGCGGTGTTCCTAAACGATGCCCTAATTCGATTCCGTTAATAATGTTGCCCCACTGATCAGAGCCCCCCATTTGCATACGCAATCCATAACGTTTATAAAGTTCAACAAAATCATAAGCTTGCAGAATCATATAATTAAACTCTAAGAATGACAAAGAGTGCTCACGCTCAAGTCTGAGTCTAACGGAATCAAATGACAACATACGATTGACAGAAAAATGTTTTCCTACATCACGCAAAAATTCTAAGTAGTTTAAATTGCATAACCATTCCGCGTTATTCACAATACAAGCATCGGTTTCTCGGTCACCGAATGTCAAATAGTTAGCAAATACCTTTTTAATACCATCAATATTTTCAGCAATATCATTTTGTGTCAGAAGGCGTCGCGCTTCATCTTTGAAAGAAGGATCACCAATCAATCCGGTTCCTCCACCCATTAAAGCAATGGGGCGATGACCTGTTTTTTGTAACCAATAAAGCATCATAATCTGAAGAAGACTTCCAGCATGTAAACTCGATGCTGTTGGGTCAAATCCAGTATAAGCGCTTACAGTTTCTTTTGAAAAAAGATCATCTAAGCCTTTTTCATCTGAAATTTGGTGGATAAAACCACGTTCGCTCATAATGTGTAAAAAATCAGATTTAAAGGCAAACACAGATTTAATTTCCTAATTTAAGAGTGCATTATTTTATAGAATAGGCGATTATATAATGAGTTATTAATGCGTTATCTATCATAACTGACACACACCTCACAAGAGAAAGAGACATATTGGTAACATAAAGATAATAATACAGGTATTATTTCCTTTTTACGCTAAAAAAGAGACTTATCAGTGATAGAAAACAGGGATGCTGTTATTCTCATTTTTATCCTGAAATAAAATTTAGAAAAATTTTAAATGCAAACGGAAAAAATTACTTTGTTATGATCAGAAACGACTTTTGCTAATTTTTTATAAATCTATCGTATTTTCCTAAGTTAGTGAAAGTATTTCAGGAGGAGGAGCGAGAAGTTCATTGGAGATATGGTTATCCAAATAGTGGGCACATCGCTCAATAAGTTCTTCATGACATCCACTGAAAAAGTGATTAGCCTCTTCTAATATTTCTTGTGTGATGATGATACCTTTTTGTGTTTTTAATTTATCGACAAGTATTTGAACATCTTTTGGAGGGGAAACTTTATCGATACCGCCATGAATGATAAGCCCAGAGGAGGGACAAGGTGCAAGAAATGAAAAGTCATAAACATTAGGCTGAGGGGCAACTGAGATAAATCCCTCAATTTCCGGTCGGCGCATTAAAAGCTGCATACCAATCCATGCTCCAAATGAATATCCTGCTACCCAACAATTTTTAGAGTCTGGATGTTGTGTTTGCACCCAATCGAGAGCAGCAGCAGCATCTGAAAGTTCTCCTATTCCATAATCAAATTCACCCTGACTACGACCAATACCACGAAAGTTAAAACGTAAAGTTGTAAAGCCACGTTGTTGGAACATATAAAAGAGGTCATAGACAATTTTATGATTCATAGTTCCACCAAATTGGGGATGAGGATGCAAAATAATCGCAATGGGTGCATTTTTTTGTTGTGAAGGTTGATAACGTCCTTCGAGCCGACCCGCAGGACCGTTAAAAATAATTTCTGGCATAAAATGCTCCTTAAATGCAATAAAAGGCTTTCATTGATCTTGGTCGACTTTTACCATAGAATCTCTTAAATAATTATTAGATATTCTTTTTTTAGTGCACTTTTCAAGAAAATTGCGCTATTTTTTTAATCAATTCATAAGATTAATGATTGCGATGTAAAATGGTTATAAAACGCCGATATTTTGATCATAACGCAACAACACCACTCAAAAAAGTGGCACGAATAGCGTTACTGGAATCTTTAGAAATATTTGGTAATCCATCATCTGTTCATAAGGAAGGGCGTGCGGCTAAAACTTTGTTGCAAAAGGCTCGTCGGCAAATCGCTGAAAATCTTAAAACAGATCCAGATCACGTGGTATTTACCTCTGGTGCGAGTGAAGCCGCAATGACTTTGTTAACACCCTTTTACAATATGGGGAATGCAAAAGTTAAATTTTCTCGTCTTTACCTTGGAGCGACTGAACATCCCTCTGTGGCAGAGGGAGGACGTTTTTCTAAAGAGTTGATAAGCGTCATTTCTGTTGATCAAGATGGGCTCATACAACAAGATAAATTAACATCACTCTTAACGGTTCATGATAAAACAAAAGGTTTACCTCTTGTTGCTATTCAAGCTGCAAATAGTGAAACGGGTGTTATTCAACCATTAACAGAAATCGCCGCTATTGTTCGGGATTTAGGAGGCACTCTTATTGTTGATTTGACACAATATGTAGATAAAAATTTTGTGGATATTAATCAGCTAGGAGGAGACTTTTTTATATTGTCTGCACATAAAGTTGGCGGTCCGAAAGGAATCGGTGCTTTTGTTTCATGTGGTAATCTTCTCATGCCACACCCTCTTATTACTGGGGGAGGACAAGAAAAAGGTCTCCGTGGAGGAACAGAAGCATTGCCCCTTATTGCTGCTTTTGGGGCAGCAATAACTGATTGCTTCACACAGGAGGAAATAAAACAGTTAATATATTTACGCAATAAATTAGAAGATGGACTACAAAGAATAAGTAAAAATGTTGAAATTTTTGGCAAAAGAGTTCAACGTTTGCCAAATACAACTTACTTTACCGTGAAAAATATAAAAGCTGAAACGATGCAAATTGCTTTTGATTTAGAAGGGTTTTCTTTATCATCCGGCTCTGCTTGTTCTTCGGGAAAAGTAAAACAAAGCAAAGTGTTGGAGGCAATGGGGTATCATGTTCCAAATGGTGCCATTCGCATTTCGCTAGGGCGTGGCACAACTTCTGAAGATATTGATGATTTTCTGTCGTTTTTTTCTCAAATTATAAGCAGGAAAAAAGGGGAAGGTTTATCATCAGAAAGTTATAAAAATTAGAATTATTTTAAAAATAAAATAAGTTTGATTGAATTTTTTGCACTTTACCTATAGCCTAGAGATAACTTGCTTACTTTAATCTTGTAAAAAACAAGACTTTAGTTACCGGTTTTTGACGCCAAAAAATGGAGAAAATTTATGCCGGCAATACAAGAAACGATACGCCAAGTACGTGAAATAGATGTTGACCAATATAAATATGGTTTTGAAACCAATATTGAAACCGATAAAGCTCCAAAAGGCTTAAATGAGGATATTATCAAATTTATTTCCGCTAAAAAACATGAGCCTGAATGGATGCTAACATGGCGCTTAAAGGCTTACCGACGTTGGCTGACAATGCAAGAGCCTCATTGGGCGCGTCTTGAATATCCTAGAATTGATTTTCAGGAGCTTTATTATTATGCTGCTCCAAAAAATCATACAGGACCAAAATCTTTGGATGAAGTGGATCCTGAGTTATTAGCAACGTACGAGAAACTTGGCATTCCCCTTAAAGAACAAGAGATTTTGGCAGGAGTAAGAAAACAGTCTGATCCCTCCACTTTTGATGACAGTATGTCTGTATCGGGGCAGGTGGCTGTTGATGCAGTCTTTGATTCTGTTTCTGTTGTAACAACATTCAAAAAAGAGTTGGCACGCGCCGGTGTGATTTTTTGTTCTA
Organism: Bartonella sp. CL162QHHD; assembly: GCF_042195435.1. Taxonomy (NCBI): domain Bacteria; kingdom Pseudomonadati; phylum Pseudomonadota; class Alphaproteobacteria; order Hyphomicrobiales; family Bartonellaceae; genus Bartonella; species Bartonella sp. CL162QHHD. The sequence continues at coordinate 71,187 of NZ_JBHIOG010000015.1, read as the reverse complement.
TTTCAGAGGCGATTATTGAACATTCTGAGCTTATTAAAGAATATTTAGGAACAGTTGTACCTATAAGTGATAATTATTATGCGGCCTTAAATGCAGCTGTCTTTACAGATGGTTCATTTGTTTATATTCCCAAAGGGGTTCGTTGTCCTATGGAGCTTTCAACTTATTTTAGGATTAATGAACGCAACACTGGCCAATTTGAACGAACATTGATTATCGCCGCTGAAGATTCCTATGTTTCTTATCTTGAAGGGTGTACAGCACCCCAACGTGATGAAAACCAACTTCATGCTGCTGTTGTTGAGCTTATTGCCCTTGAAAATGCAGAGATTAAATATTCTACAGTACAAAATTGGTATCCTGGCGATAGAGATGGAAAGGGTGGTATTTATAATTTTGTGACGAAGCGTGGAGATTGTCGAGGTGATAGCTCTAAAATTTCATGGACACAAGTTGAGACTGGTTCTGCGATTACTTGGAAATATCCATCTTGCTTACTCCGTGGTAATAATGCGCGTGGAGAATTTTATTCTATTGCCGTTGCAAACGGTCATCAACAAATTGATTCCGGTACAAAAATGATTCATTTGGGAAAAAATACTTCCAGTCGCATTATTTCCAAAGGTATTTCTGCAGGTTTTTCAAATAACACGTATCGAGGACAAGTCACAGCTCATCGAAAAGCACAAAATGCGCGTAACTTTACGCAATGTGATAGTTTGTTAATCGGGAATGATTGTGGTGCGCATACAGTTCCTTATATTGAAGCAAAAAATGCAACAGCTCAGTTTGAACATGAAGCCACAACATCAAAAATTTCTGATGACCAACTTTTTTATGTTATGCAGAGAGGAATTCCCGAAGAAGAAGCTATCGCATTAATTGTAAATGGTTTTGTAAAAGAGGTCATTCAAAAACTTCCCATGGAATTTGCTGTCGAAGCACAAAAGCTTATTGGTATTAGCCTTGAAGGTAGTGTTGGATAATTTTATTTAATTAGATAAATAGAAGACTTTATGTAAAAAGGCTGTAACAGTAGCATATAATGCTAAAAATGACCTCTATGCTAATTACAAAAGTAGATGGATGCTAAGGCAAAATAATCCGCATCTGTATCTGAAAAAACAGCCAAAACAGGATTAAATTATGTTAGAGATAAAAAATTTGCACGCCCGTATTGCTGAGACCGATACAAAAGTTATTCGTGGTTTAAACTTGACAGTTCAAGATGGAGAAGTTGCCGCTATCATGGGACAAAATGGAGCCGGAAAATCAACTTTGTCTTATTTACTTGCTGGTCGTGATGATTATGAAATAACAGAAGGAGATATTCTCTATAATGGGCAATCACTTTTAGAAATGGATCCAGCAGAACGTGCTGCATATGGTGTTTTTCTTGCATTTCAATATCCAATGGAAATACCAGGAGTAGCAACAATGGAATTTTTAAAAGTTGCGATGAACTCTCAACGCAAAGCACGAGGTCACGAAGAACTTAAAATTCCTGAATTTATAAAATATGTTAAAGAAGTTTCAGCCAAACTTGAAATAGATATGGATATGCTAAAGCGTCCATTAAATGTAGGTTTTTCAGGTGGAGAAAAAAAACGCGCTGAAATTTTACAAATGGCACTTCTTGAACCTAAACTTTGCATTTTAGACGAAACGGATTCTGGTTTAGATATTGATGCACTAAAAATTGTTGCAGATGGTGTTAATAAACTTCGGGATTCAAAACGTTCATTTCTGGTGATTACCCATTATCAACGGCTACTTAATTATATTATTCCTGATACGGTACATGTTCTTTATAAAGGACAAATTATCAAAAGCGGTGATAAATCCTTAGCGCTTTATTTAGAGGAAAATGGGTATGCTGATCTTATCAGGGAAGCGGTTTGAGGTTATTAAATATGAATGCACAGCAAAACTTGTTAGCGGTTGAAGAAAATATCCTCAGTAATTTTAATCAGTATGTAAACGACTTACCTGGTGATAAAGCTGTACAGGAAATCCGCAAGAAAACTATTGAGCAGTTTCAAATGACACGGCTTCCTTCCCGTAAAATCGAAAGATGGCATTATACCAATCTGCGTACCTTACTGAAGTCTATTAGCAATTTTTCAAAAGTTCAAGACAATCAATTGGTTGATGCATTGCTTTCAGAAAGTTCTGTTTTCTCCATAAACAATGGAAAAACATCGATAGAGTCAAAGGTAGACAATATTACAGTAAAACGCCTTTCAGACGCATTAGAAGATAATTCTGTGCAGATAAATCAAAACATTTCTGATGAAGATTTTATTGGACAGTTAAATACAGCTTTTGTTACAGATGGTTGGCTTTTTCACATCCCTGAAAATACAAAGTTAAATATACCCATTGAATTACAAAATATACAAATGGGGGGACAATCTCATATTTTTTCGGATATAAAAGTTGATAAAAATAGTCAAGTTATGTTTATTGAACATCAGGTTGGCAATGATAAAGATACCTTTGTCAGTTCAATATTTTCATTAAGTATTGCTGCTGATAGTGATGTTACGTGGATTCTCATTCGCAATCGTGATTTTAATTCTACACAATTTGGTCGATTTTGTGCTGTTCTTGATCAAAGAGCGAAGTTATCACTTTATGTCATTAATATAGGGAGCCAATTAAATCGCCAAGAAATCGATATTGAATTACAGGGAGAAGAATCTAATTTTCAATTACGCGTCATAAATTTATTATCAGGACAAACACATAGTGATCTTACAATGACTGTTCGTCATGTGGAAGAAAAGTCAATATCAACCGAAATTATACGCAATGTGGTTACAGATAAGGCTGTTGGTGTTTTCCAAGGAATAATACGTGTTTCTCAAAAAGCGCAAAAAACAGATGCACGCATGGCTTGTAATAGCCTTATTCTTTCAGATGATGCAGAATTTAATGCAAAGCCTGAACTGGAGATTTTTGCTGATGATGTTGCGTGCGGTCATGGTGCAACAGTTGCTAATATTAATCATGATTATCTTTTTTATCTTATGGCGCGTGGTATCCCATTTAAAACGGCTCGTGCACTTTTGATTAAAGGATTTATCTCTGAGCTCATTGATGACATCAAGCAGGATAAGATTCAAATCGTTTTGGAGAATATCATTAGTAAATGGCTTGAAAAAAATGTTTAAGGTAGAAAAAATGGAAAATAACGTACAAACATTTACTTATAATGTCGAAGAAATTCGGCGTGATTTTCCTATTTTGCACCATCAAGTTTATGGAAAGCGATTAGCATATCTTGATAGCAGTGCTTCTGCCCAAAAACCAATGTCAGTACTCAATGCAATGAATAATTATTATCACTATAGTTATGCTAATGTGCATAGGGGAATGTATTTTTTAGCCAATATAGCAACACAATCTTATGAAAATTCTCGTGAAACCGTTCGGGTTTTTCTAAATGCTCAAAAAGCTGAAGAAATTGTTTTTACGAAAAATGCAACAGAAGCTATTAATACTGTTGCTTATGGTTGGGCGATGCCAAAACTCAAAGAAGGTGATGAGATTGTTCTAACGATCATGGAACATCATTCAAATATTATTCCTTGGCATTTTCTCCGTGAACAAAAAGGTGTTAAACTTATTTTTGTTCCTGTCGATGAAAATGGTGTTCTGCACATTGAAGATTTCCAAAAGGCTTTAAGCGAAAAAACGCGGCTTGTTGCTATAACGCATATGTCCAATATATTAGGAACTGTGCCTCCTGTTAAAGAGATTATTAAACTAGCACATCAAAATTCTATTCCGGTTCTTGTTGATGGTTCTCAAGGAGCAGTACATTTAACCGTTGATGTGCAAGATCTCGATTGTGATTGGTATGTCTTTACAGGTCATAAGCTTTATGGTCCCACTGGTATTGGTGTTTTGTATGGTAAAGAAGATAGATTAGAAGAAATGCGTCCTTTTCAAGGGGGAGGGGAAATGATCGAGGAGGTAACAACCGATAAGGTGTTTTATAATGCTCCTCCTTACCGTTTTGAAGCAGGTACCCCTCCTATCGTTGAAGCTATTGGATTAACTGCGGCTATTGATTATATACAAGAGAAAGGTCGTAGCACGATTCATGCCCATGAGAGGTCCCTTTTAGCTTATGCGCAGGAAAAACTTAAAATGGTTGAGTCATTGTGTATTTATGGTCATTCTCCCAATAAAGGAGCTATTATATCATTTACAATTGAAGGAATTCACGCCCATGATATCGCTATGTTTATTGATAGAAAAGGGGTTGCAATACGTGCGGGAACTCATTGTGCACAGCCTTTATTACAGCGCTTTGGTCTAACATCTATTTGCCGCGCATCGTTAGCCATGTATAACACTAAAGAAGATATAGATCAATTGGTAGAAGCATTGCAAGAAACAAGGACATTTTTTAATGGCTGAATTAATTGAAGAGCGTCATTCTACAGAATCTGTTGAAACTGTAAGTGAAAATAAAAAATCTTACATATCAGCAATTCCAGCAGATGAAATTGATCGTATGACGAATGATATTATTGCTGCTCTTAAAACAGTTTATGACCCAGAGATTCCTGCTGATATTTATGAGCTAGGACTGATTTATCGTATTGATATTGAAGATGATCGTTCAGTAAAAATTGAAATGACTCTTACAGCACCGGGATGCCCTGTTGCTGGTGAAATGCCGGGGTGGGTAGAAAATGCAGTCAGTGCAGTTGAAGGGGTTTCGTATGTTGAAGTCACTATGACTTTTGATCCACCATGGACACCTGATTGTATGTCAGAAGAAGCTCAAATTGCTGTCGGATGGTACTAAAAGTATTGTTAAGAGACTCTAATTTAGCCATTCATGAATAAGCTGTTTACTTTTCACAAGCATTTGAATTTAAGGACGATCTCATGAGTTATAATAAACAAAAACTAGAACTCACTTGGATTGGAAAAGAAAAACGCCCAAAACTAGAGCCTCGTATCTTATTAGAAGATCTTGAAAAATCTTATCACGCTTCGCATCAAATATCATCCCAAGATATTTTTGATAATAAGCTTATTTTTGGTGATAATTTGCTCGCGCTCAAAGCGCTTGAGAAAGAATATACGGGGAAGGTAAAATGTATCTATATCGATCCACCTTATAATACAGGCAATGCCTTTGAACATTATGAAGATGGTTTAGAGCATTCCATATGGCTCAGTCTTATGAGAGACCGGCTAGAATTGTTACATCATTTACTGGCGGATGATGGTGCGCTTTTTATGCAGTTGGATGACAATGAAATACATTATGCTAAAATACTGTGTGATGAGTTATTTGGACGTAATAATTTTGTTGCTAATCTCATATGGCATAAAAAAAGAGGAAAGGATAATTCTTCTCGTTATTTTAGCACAACCCACGATCATATCTTAGTTTATGCAAAAGACTTTTCAAAATTTTATATTAATTGAATTGAATTAGATGATGTAACAAAAAAAGCATATGTAAATCCAGATAATGATTCAAGAGGTGCATATCGTATTCTTGGGTTGTGGGCTAGACAGCAAGGCGGATCTGAATATGAATACACCACCAAAACAGGGAAGTTTTTTTCTAAACGCCTTTGGCTTGTTAATCTAGAGAGTATGCAGCAGTTAGATAAAGAGGATCGCCTTCTTATTAAAGGAAATAATTTATACCGTAAATTTTTTCTTTCAGAAAATAAAGGAAGTATTCCAGAAACTATTTGGATAGGTCTCTCCAATAATGCAAATGCTAAAGATGAATTAAAAAAAATATTTATTAATCATGAAGTAGAATTATTTAATACTCCGAAACCTGAACATCTTCTTCAAAGAATTATTAAGATATCTACAAATCCCGGTGATCTTGTATTGGATTCTTTTGCGGGTTCCGGCACAACCGGTGCTGTTGCTCATAAAATGGGAAGAAAGTGGATTATGATTGAACTTGGTGAACATTGTCACACCCACATTATCCCTCGTTTAAAACAAGTCATTGATGGAACTGATCAAGGGGGAATTTCCAAAAGTGTCAATTGGCAAGGTGGCGGTGGATTTCGCTATTATCGCCTTGCACCTTCTCTGTTACAAAAAGATCCATGGGGACAATGGATTATTAGTCGCGAATATAATGCTGCGATGCTTTCAGAAGCAATGTGCAAACATATGGGATTTACCTACGCACCTGATGAAAATCATTATTGGATGCAAGGGTACTCAACCGAAACAGATTATATTTATGTCACAACAAGCGCTATGACCCATGAACAACTCCGTATAATGAGTGAAGAGGTAGGCTCTCATCGCACGTTGCTGATTTGTGGTACAGCCTTTGATACAAAATCAGCATCCTTTGAAAATCTGACACTCACTAAAATCCCCCGTGCAATATTAGAAAAATGCGAATGGGGAAGGGACGATTACAGTTTAAATGTAGCCAATCTTGAACCAGTGATTGTGGTAAAAGAAAACAACAAAAATAAAGATATTGCGCAAGCAGAATTAGATCTATTTGAATAATATATAAAAAGCGGAGTTTTTCATGAACACTGTTGAAAAAAGGATTTCTGCTCGCTTATCGTTACGTGATCCTCAACGTGAATCTTTAAATATTTTGGTAAAAATCTTAGAAAATATAGAGCTTTCTAAAAATGCTGATTTGGTTGCAGAGTTAGAAGTGATAAAAAATCTTTATCCTTCTGTGCAAGATTTTGAACGAAACTTTCCCTCTTTTTGTTTTGCCTTAGCAACGGGTGTTGGAAAAACGCGACTTATGGGGGCTTTTATTAGCTATCTTTACTTAACAGGTCGTAGCCGACATTTTTTTGTTTTAGCGCCAAATTTGACTATTTATGAAAAGTTAAAACAGGATTTTAGTCCCCAAAGTCCGAAGTATGTTTTCAGTGGAATAAGTGAATTTATTGCCAATAGACCCGTTATTATTACAGGTGAAGATTATGAAAGTGGTAAAGGTATTCGCGTTGATGAACACCATTTTGAAGGACAAAAGCGTTTGTTTGAGAATAGAGATACGGCCTTTATCAATATTTTTAATATTTCTAAAATTAATACAACAGATAATAAAAAAGGCGCACTAAAATCTAGTATTCCGCGAATTAAACGCTTACAAGAAACGATTGGTGAAAGTTATTTTGATTATCTCGCAAATCTTCCTGATTTAGTTTTGTTAATGGATGAAGCACATCGTTATCGAGCTTCTGCTGGTGCGGCAGCAATTAATGAGTTAAAACCTGTTTTAGGAATAGAGCTTACAGCGACACCAAAAACAATAGGTGCAAAACCCGTAGATTTTAAAAATGTTGTCTATAGTTATTCACTTGCAGAGGCTATGAGGGATGGTTTTGTAAAAGAGCCTGCTGTTGCTACACGTAAAGATTTTCAACCTCAAAATTATACATCTGAACAATTAGAACATATCAAATTACAAGATGCAATTCATGCCCATGAAAACGTGAAAGCAGATTTAATTGTCTATGCAAAAGATTATAACAAAAAGTTCGTTAAGCCTTTTATTTTAGTTGTCGCTCAAGATACAAATCATGCACAGAAATTGCGTGATTTATTGGAATCAGATGATTTTTTTGCAGGAGCTTATAAGAGAAAAGTTATAGAGATTCATACAAAACAGTCGAATATAGAAGAAGATCAAAATATTCAAAAGCTGATTGCAATTGAAGATTCTCATAACCCAACAGAAATTGTTATTCACGTTAATAAATTAAAGGAGGGGTGGGATGTTACGAATCTCTATACTATTGTACCGTTGCGTGCATCGGCTTCAGAAATTTTAACAGAGCAAACAATTGGGCGTGGATTGCGTTTGCCTTATGGGTATAGAACAGGCGTGGAAGCTATTGATCGTTTAACAATTATTGCGCATGATCGTTTTCAAGATATTATTGATCGTGCAAACGATCCAAACTCAATTATAAAAAAGCATATTGAGATTGGAACAGGAGGGAATATCCCCTTTGAAAAGACCGATATAGTGACAGTTCCAAGTCAAGTAGAAGCTTTATTGATGCAAACGATGGTAACACGTAATTCCGATATAAATGGAGCATCTTCTGATTTACAAGGTATCATATTACGTAATACAGATTCCCCTACATTAACGCCTGAGGAGCAAGAAATTGCAGCGATCGCGTGGGATCTTATCAAAGAGAATGATAAATTGCCAAGTTCTCAAATGCTTTGTTCTGCACAGATACAAGAAAAAATTGCTAATAAAGTTATGAATATTAAGCCTTCATCACAAAAGTCTCTTGTATCAAAAGTGGTGACAATTCTGACAAAACAATTAACAGAACTGATAATAGATATTCCAAATATTATACTCATACCTTCGCGTGATGTTACTTATGGTTTTTATGATTTTGATTTTAAAAATCTAGAAAGCTTAAATTTTCAACCTGTTAGTAAAGAACTTTTAATTCGAGAATTGCGTACCCATAAAAGCATTTTTCTTACTTCTAAGAATGAATATGTAAAAGAGCCTTATCTTGAAAACTACATCATTCGTGGTTTGATTGATAATGACTTTGTCGATTATGATAACCATACGCTCTTATTACGAAAATTAGCTAGTCAGATAGTAGAACATTTCCGATCTTATTTACCCAATGATACAGCTGTTGAGAACGTATTAATTCACTATCAGCACAAGCTTACTAGTTTTATTGTTGCGCAATTAAGAGAACATCAATGGGAAACGCAAAAAGATTATGCGGTTAAAGTTACACGAGGTTTTACAACTTTATCACCTATCCATTATGTGTTACCGCAAGGGACGTCTCCTCTTGATTTTCGTAATATTCCTGCCATTAAAAGTGATATTAAAAAACTTGTATTCAGCGGCTTTAGAAAATGCTGTTATCCTTTACAAAAGTTTGATTCAGTAGAAGGGGAATTACGATTTGCTCAAATATTAGAGGATGATGCACAAGTCTTGAAATGGATGAAACCCGCTCGAGGTTTTTTCAGAATAGAATATGATAAAGGATCGACTTATGAACCGGACTTTGTTGTAGAAACGAAGGATGCCAAATATCTTTGTGAGCCTAAAAAAGCCTCTGAAATGCAAAATCCTATTGTTTTAAAAAAGAGAGAAGCTGCAGTTCAATGGTGTTGTCATGCAACGCGCTATGCGGCGACTTATGGCGATAAAAAATGGTATTATGTTCTTATTCCCCATGATGCTATTAAAGCAAATAGTAGTTTTGAAGGTTTGTGTGCAGAGTTTACCATTTCAGAATCTATACTTGAGAGCTCGTAACTTTTTGCTTCAAAAATAAAACACATAAGTTTTTTAATTGACGGGTGTGAGGTTCAATCAAATGTTTGAATAATTATTTTTAACTTTTTTCTAACGACGTTAAAATAAAAAGAAAAATGTATAGAAAAGTTATACAAGATTATGCTTTTGTATGGGGATTTGTAGCACATTTACAATTTTTTATAAAAGTACAATCTTATTTTCGTTATGTGAAAAGATCTTTGAGTTATAGTCATAAATTAAAAAAATATTTTGATTTTATTGAGTAATTTGATAAATGTTCTTTTTTTAAAAAACTTAAACAGTTTATTGTTCTTTCATTTAAAACGCCTGAATATAATGAAATACCCAGAGGATAAAAGGGGGAGTTTTTCATATGACTTTAAATTTAACAAACACTGTTTTTAATTTTTTAAAGAAAAACCCGACGAAAAAGTTTACAGCTCGAGAAATTGCTCAATGGATATTTGAAAATTACCCAGAGAAATGCCGCCAAAAACAAAAGCATTCAACGGCGATAATCAATCCCCTTAATAGTGATGCTGCTCTTATTCAGCAAATTGTTGCTGAAATAGGATCGCAGCGCCCTCAATTACAAAAGCGTTATTCAGAAATTAAAACCACTGAAGGACGACCGCGACAATATTATTTTACTAAACAAACAGATAGTGCTGAAATTGACGCAATAGAGGACAATGCAAAGAGTAGAACAGAAGGTAGCTCTGTTAAAGAGCATGATCTTTATCCGTTATTATCTAAATTTTTATGGTCAGAGCTTGCAGTTTATAGCAAGCGCATTAATGAGAAATGTTCTCGTAATAAACATGGTGCAGGCGGAAATAAATGGCTTTATCCAGATCTCGTAGGGATGCAAGATTTAAGCAAGGAATGGAATCGTGAAATCAAAGACTGTGTTTTGCAATATTTTGATAAAAAGACAAAGCTTTGGTCTTTTGAAGTAAAAATTCTCATCAATCGTTCAAATTTACGAAAAGCATTTTTTCAAACAGTTAGTAATTCTTCATGGGCTAATTTGAGTTATTTAGTAGCTAGTGAAATTGAAGGAGTTGATACATTAAAAGAGCTTCGGGTGCTTTCAAGTTTGCATGGAATTGGATTTATAAGACTTAATAAGGAAAACTCTTCCGAGAGTGAGATCTTAATTCCTGCCAAAGAACGTAGTGATATTGACTGGGATACTGCTAATAGATTAGTGGAGGAAAACAAAGATTTTCTTGATTATATTAAGCTTATTCGTCAATTTTATCAAACTGGTGAGATGCGTTCTCTAGATTGGGATCATATGTATCTATGAGGGGTATTTTTAAAAAGACTCCATTGTTTAAAAGCCCTTTTTTCAGAGTGATGAAAAATTACTCTAACTATTTTGTTTGACTTATTATATTGATATTGTATCAACTAAATTTTTTTCGCGTACCTCATGAGTGGGGTTGAGTCGGGGAAGAGTAAAAATTCTGTTTTAGGCCTGTTCTATTTTGTGCATTGGGCATGATTCCATTAGATACTAGACTTAATGACTATAATTTATTACAAATTTGCTACTTTAGAGAGTGAAATTCGACTTTTTTGCTTTGTTTATATCAAGCATTAAAAATATTACTTTCTCATATTGAAGTCTTCTTACGGAGAATTTACACTACTATTTCTTTAATTTCTACTGCTGTTCATTTTGATCATTATTAAGTTTTTTATTATCCGAAGTAAACATTCAAAAATATTAATTTTATAAAATATTCACACAGTTTACTCAATTTCTTGAAATAGATTTAGAAAATAAATTTTTCTCACATCTTATAGTAAAGGGGTGTACTATCACAGTTTGCCACAATACTCTCTTTATTTTTCAATAATACCGCACGCTAAACGTGCACCACCTCCGCCAAGCGGTAATGGTTTATCTGATTGATTATCAGCCCCTAAATGAATGACTAAAGAGCGCCCTTTAATTTCAGAGATTTTTTTTAATCGTGGAGCAAGAACGCTCATTATGGCATATCCGTGCTTATCAACATAAAGTGCTGGTAAATCACCAAGATGACCATTGACATTATAAGGTCCTAAATGTTTTCCGGTATGTTCCGGATCATAATGTCCACCTGCGCTTCCACCAATTATGCCATCTTTTGTATCACATGAAGGATTCACATGTACATGAAAACCATGCATCCCTTCTGATAAAGTAGATAAATTAGGGATGAAAATCAAACCGTACGTGTTTTCTTCAATTTTAATGCTACCAATAGCCTTTTTGAAATTGTTATCTTCTAATTTATAAATATTTACTTGTGTTGATAGTGCTAATACAGAATTTTTATGAATTAAAAATGCCATAAAAAACAATAATGATAATAATATTTTTTTCATAAAATACCTTTATACTTATTTTAAATAGATTATTATCTATAATTAATAATCTATATTAATAATATATTATATAAGTGTCTTAAATTGAACTTTTACAAAAATAATTTAAATAGAAATATTAGTTATTAGAAAGAGCAAATAAATTAAAGTATGTTTATATATATATTTCTAAACATAACTTTCATTTTTTGATCTATAAAAAATGTAGCTTCCATAGACTGATAATTATATCTCGCTTACATTTCTTCAAGAGATGCTTTAAAAAATCTACTTTTTTGATGTATAATAAAGAATTAAGCAAACAGTTTTAATAAGTTAGATGTTATTTCATTTATAATATGATAATCGTTTCATCAAAAAAAGAACATATAATTTGTTGATGATTTAATTGTTTTTCATAGAAAAAATGACGAGAAATTTCTATTCATTATGAAATTTATAAGAGAAAGAATTATTATGATTCATATAAATTTCCCATAAAATACAGCATATACCGACACTTCCTCCCATTCCTGATCCTATCAGTGCTCCTATTATTATTCCGGCAGAAAGTGCTACTCCTATACCCATTGCGATAACTGGACCAAATCCTGGAAGAGCAATATAACCATAAGCTGAAAGAATTGCCGCGATAGCTCCTGATATGCTTCCATTTAAACCGCCAATGAAAGCAAATTCTTTAATAGAATGGCAGCACTTTTTTAAATTTTTTTTCTTACGGCTGTAAAAAGAAACGTTGCTGTAAGTTTTAAAATCAATCATATTCTTTTCTTTCATTTTGAATGCTAACTGTTCCTGAATAGTCAACGGATACGAAAAAATGGGACTTTTTAAATTTTACTAAAGCACGCCAGATGCCATTGTCATCTAAACGCAATCGTTTAATATTCTCAAAACCATTTTGCATAAGACAATTTTTAACTTGTGAAGCAGTAAATGAGTTCTGACCTATTTTAGTGACATTTTGAGTAGAGCTATAGGTAAAGGTTTGACAATAAGGAAGGTGAAAAACTTCACTTATTGAAGTAGTGACTATCAACGAGACACATACAATCATTATAAAAAAAGTACTTAATTTCAAAAATTTATTTAGTGTCATCTTGTTACCATTTGTTAAAACAACACTTCATTAACCTCTGTGTTACTAACAGGTTCCAAAGATGATTTTATTTTTAATATTATACTTAATAATAAAAAGATTTTAAAATCCATTGATTAAATAAAACTGTTTTTTATTATTTATTTTCTTATTAAAATTAATATTATAAAATAACTCTTTAAAAACGGTATTATTTTTCATTTTCTTTATAGTGCAAAATTTAACAGATGTGATTTAGCAAGATATCTTTACAATTTAAGCTTTAGTCTATAATTAAGTTTTATCTTATTTCATATCAATATGCTAAATATATATAATAATTTTTTCTTTCCTAGAAAGAACAAAGATATTTTTTGCATCAGTAATATGATATGATTGCAAAATGCAATTTATTATTTTTTTATTTTACGTTATTGTCCATTATTGTTCAGTAGGGCTGTTTTGATGATTTTGTTGGAGATATTTGCATAATTTCCTTGAATCCATAACCCGGATACATTCCTTCGCGCATAAATAAATTACGTAATGGTGGGAAACTATGTAACAAACCAAGCCCAATGCTTCGTATGATATGAACAGGCAACATATGAGAAAGTAGAGCAGAGTTCAGTGTATGAACAGCTCCACTTCGGATTAATATATCTGGTTTGCGACATTTGTTATAATGTGCAACAATCATTTCAGAGTTAGAATTGGATATTTTATTAGGTAAAATATCAATTAAAGTTTGGACATCACGGAATCCTAAATTCAATCCTTGTGCCCCAATAGGGGGGAAAACATGAGCGGCTTCACCGACTAAAATTGTTCGATTAGCAGCAAAATGACGAGAAAGAAGTCCGAAAAGCGGCCATGCTTGAATTGATGTTTCTAAGCTTAGCTTTCCAAGCATTGATTGCATTTTGTTTTCGATCATTTTTGCAATTGTTTTTGGTTCTGTATTCAATAATTCTTCAGCACGGGAAGGATGAACAACCCATACAAGACTAGATCTTCGTCCTGGTAGTGGAACCTGTGTAAATGGACCGTGTTCTGTATGAAATTCGGTTGATGTATTTTGATGAGAAAACTCATGAGAAAAGTTGAGAACAAGTGCTTTTTGTGGATAATTCCACTGTTTGACACTTATCCCTGCTGCGGCACGTGTAAGAGAGTGACGTCCATCAGCTGCAATAACAAGTGGTGCTTGAATGACTCTACAATCAGCAAGAGTAATACATACATGTTTTTTTGTGTGATGAACAGATTTGGCTGCAGAAACAAATCTTGTAATATTAGGCGTATGTGTAACAGCATCGACTAAAGCACTGTTCAATTTTACATTAGGTATATTATAGCCAAAAGCTTTTTCACCAATTTCAGCAGAAGAAAAATGCACCGTAGGAGCATGCACAATTCTAGAAGTTATATCTATAATTCTCATGGAAGATAAAGCTGCTGCATGTTTTTGAAGATTATCCCAAATATTGAGTTTTTGAAGCATGCGTATTGCAGGCATCATAAGAGCAGTTGTCCGTAACTCATCTGTATGAGCAGGGGGCCCAACAAGAAAAACAGAAAGCCCCTCATGTGCAAGACTCAGCGCCGCTAACATTCCGACAGGGCCTGCACCAATAACAGCAATATCTTTATGCTCTTCCTTTTCAAATATCACAATGACTTGAACCTTTCTCCATTGAGAAAATATTTTAACATTTCCAAATGATCGCTCTCTTTTTATTATATGAAGCTCTTCTATTATAGTATGTAATAAATAATGCGATATAAAAAAGTAACCTTTTTATGATTTTTTAAAATGCTGAGTTATATCATCGGTAAAAAATGGCGTATTGATAGATGGTTGAAGACTTTAAAAACGAGGATAAGAAAAACTTGAAACGTAAACTAACAAAGAAAATCAAAACAAATGCTAAATTATTACGCCATAAAAAAGTAACAATGCCACAAGCAAAGGCCTTTTCTGTTCATTTACTAACAGCTTCGGGATCATTTTTAGCGTTTCTTTCTCTTATATCAGCCTCTCAAAAAGAATGGACAGCTATGTTCTGTTGGCTTGGGCTTGCTCTTCTCGTTGATGGTATAGATGGACCAATTGCACGTAAACTTGATGTTAAATACGTTCTTCCAACATGGTCTGGAGAGCTGTTAGATAATATTATTGATTACGTGACTTATGTCTTAATTCCTGCCTTTGCACTCTATCAAAGTGGTTTTATGGGGGTAGGGTTATCATTTTCATTGAGTGCAATTATTGTTATTTCATCTGCTATTTATTATGCAGATACTAGTATGAAAACCAAAGAAAATTTTTTTAAAGGATTTCCTGTTGTTTGGAATATGATGATTTTTACGCTTTTTGTCGTCAGACCAGGAGAGTGGATTACTTTTATCATTATTGTTTTATCGGCGATTATATCTTTTTTGCCAATTTATTTTATTCATCCAGTAAGAGTCCTTCGTTTACGTAGGGTTAATTTTCCCATTTTTCTCTTATGGTGTTTTTTTGGTATTTCTGCCTTCTTTTATCAACTAGAGGCTCCCTATTGGGTTAAAATAGGAATTTCGGTAACAGGAATTTATATATATTGTATTGGTGCAATCATGCAAATATTTCCTCAACTTGGGGAAAAAAATATAAAAAAAACAATGAAATAGTTGTTTTAAGAAGGGTGTGAGATGCAAATTAATTTTGGAGCAGATGATGATATTTCTTTTACGAAAGAAGGGCGAGCTGGTATTATAAAGCTCACACGTCCTTCAGCATTAAATGCTCTTAATCAACGAATGGTTTCAGCTTTAAAAAAAGCTCTCAGAATATGGGAAACAGATGATAATGTTTCTTGTGTCTTAATTGAAGGGGAGGGGCGTGCTTTTTGTGCTGGTGGAGATGTTGTAGAAATCTATCATATGGGGAAAAGTGTTGCTGCTTGTCAATACTTTAGGGATGAATATAGCTTAAATGCTTATATTAAACATTTTTCAAAGCCCTACATTGCTTTCTTAAACGGTATTTGGATGGGAGGAGGGGTCGGTATTTCTCTCTATGGTTCGCATCGAATTGTTACAGAAAATACAGTTTTTGCTATGCCAGAAGGTGCGATTGGATTTTTCCCAGATGTAGGTGCAAGTTTTTTCTTACCATCTCTTCCCAATCATTTTGGCATCTATCTTGCATTAACGGGCGCACGCATAAAGTGGGGAGATTGCTTAAATTTAGGATTAGCAACACACGCCGTTGCTGAAACTGAATTCGATATGATTAGAAAAGCTGTTATTGAGCAAGGAGATCCCACTTTAGCTTTAAACGAGCGAGCAATTACAAAAGACTATGAAACAAGTCATGAAATACGTTGTATTATTAACAGTTGTTTTAGTGCCCATAGCTTAGAAGAATGTCTTGAGTTGCTACATAAAAAAAGCAATGAAGATGTTTTATTTGCTAAAGAATGTTATGATATTTTGCAGTCACGTTCCCCGACAAGTTTAAAAGTTATCTGGAAACAAATGAAACAAAATTCATCTCAAACGTTGGAAGATTGTATGAAAATTGAAAACCGCATAGCGCATCATATGATTCATTCACATGATTTTTATGAAGGTATACGTGCTATGTTAATCGATAAGGATAAAAGACCTCAATGGCAGCCAGATAAACTTTCAAATGTGACAGATGAAATGGTAGATTCTTACTTCCAACCTGTTGAACAAGAGTTATTATTGTGAAAAATAATTCTCACAAACATATTTCAAAAATCAATTTAATCTATAACTGTTACTTACGGTTTTTGGCACTTATTTGCTTAGTTCTAGGTATTTGTTATTGGATACGCCTTGTTGGTGTTTTTCCAGGTATTCTATGGCGTTTTGATCTTATGCCTTGGCAGTGGCAATTTGCATCAGTTATATTGGCTATTCTCTATCCTATTGCCTTAGTTGGACTTTGGATGTATTCACTATGGGGCATCATTGTGTGGTGTATTGCAGCATTGATTGAAGCAATAACAATGTATTATTCCGATTTTATTTATCAGCCATTTGTATCATTATTTCATGGAATATTGTTTTTAGCTTTTATAGCACTACAAATTGTGATGATTTTTTTTAAAAGAGTAAAAAATAAAAAACATTGTGATTGAAATTTTCGAGCCAGAATAACAGGCTCGATTTTCAATCTTAGCTAACTTAAGTAGCTCATTTTAAAGATTCGTTCTTCAAAGCGCTGATGCTAGATATACTTCTTCTATAAAGTTCCATAATATATATTATGCGATAATATGATGCAGAAGATAAATCCTTTATCCAAAAAGAAAACCCTACTTTAAAACATCATCATAATATTTATATCATACAATTTACTTTTAAAATAAAATTTGGTCTTTAAGGTATATTCCTTAAAGACCAAAAATAGTGATAATGAAATTACGTATAATAAAATAAGGAAAATTATTGCATTATTTTACAACGTTTCATACGTGCAAGATCACTCAAAACAGCATTACGATTGTTTAAAGCCGAAATTTCATTACTTTCACTGGATTTAGTATCCATAAAAAACAAAGCAGGTACAAATACAACACTTGCTGCTGCTAAAGCCACGTTCTTATTTCTTGCTTTAGAACGCTCTGCAATTGTATCATTAATCTGACGTTTATTAGCAAAAAACTCCCGTTGAATATCGGCACAACTCATTGATCCGTCATGTAATGTTGTCGTTGCAATATTTTTTTCTAAACGCCCCCCACATGCTGTTAAGGAAACCGCTAAAACCACAATACATACACCCCGCTTAAAATTCTTATACATAAAAGCCTCATTTTTGACATAAAAAACACTAAATATGTCAGAAATGAAATAAAATAAAGGATAAATTTAAAAGTATTTTATTTAACTTAAAATATTGCGCATAATAAGCTTATGCATCTGTTTCAAAAGTAAGACCTTGATATGCAGGTTTTACATAGGATGGAACGTAATTTATAACCTTATTGTAATCCAGCGATCTGTCCATATGTGTGAGTATTGCTTGTTTTGGCTTTAAATATTCTATCCACTGTAATGCTTGATCAACAGAAAAATGACTCGGATGGGATTTAAATTGAAGAGCTTCAATGATGAGAACATCCAAATCCATTAATTTGGATAAAGTTTTTTCAGGAAATTTACTAACATCCGTACAATAGGCAACATTCCCAATCCGAAAACCTAAGGAATGAATGTTTCCGTGGTGTTGTAAATGTGTATTGACGCTTATTTCTCCGCCCTGCCCCTGAATAATAAATTGGCTATCTTCATTGATAAGATGCTCTTTTAAAATGGGAGAATAAGATGAATCTTTTGGAGTTTGAAAACAATATCCGAAAGCACTTTTGAGATGCTCTAGTGTAAATCTGTCGGCATAGATATCTATTAAACATTTTTGTGCAAGTGCATAGCTGCGTAAATCATCAATACCGTGGATATGGTCTGCATGAGAATGCGTGTAAAGAGCAGCATCAAGATGGCTTACACGCGCATCGATCATTTGTGAGCGAAAATCTGGACCTGTATCAATAACGATCGTTGTTTTGCCTCCTGAAGGTTTAATACGTTCAACTAATAAAGAACTTCTGTAGCGTTTATTTTTAGGGTTATTCGGATCACATGTTCCCCAATCACCATTAGGTCTTGGCACTCCTGGAGAAGGACCACAACCTAATATTGTAAATCGGTATTGATCACACATATCTTTTGCCTTATTTCATTTTGCTAAATAAACGAAAAGCATTACGCGTTGTTATTTGAGCTGTTTCTTCAATGCTTAAGCCAATTGTTTCAGCCAAAACAGCTGCTGTATAACATACAAAAGATGGTTCATTTGTTTTGCCCCGATGGGGACTAGGTGCTAAAAATGGAGCATCTGTTTCCACTAACAAATGCTCATGGGGCACAATTTTTGCTATTTCACGGATTTCAAATGCGTTTTTAAAAGTAAGAATACCTGAAAAAGAAATATAACCACCAAGTTCAATTCCAGCACGAGCAAGTTGCATTCCAGACGAATAACAATGAAGGATAAAGGGAAAAGCTCCTTCTTTTGTCTGTTCACGTAATATTTTCTCCATATCGATATCGGCATTGCGTGAATGTATAACAAGAGGAATCTGTGTTTCTCGAGAAGCAATGATATGTTCATGAAAAACTTTCTTTTGCTCTTCTGGAGTAGAATAATCATAATGATAATCAAGTCCCCCTTCCCCAAACGCAACAATTTTAGGGTGATTCGAGAGCTGTATAAGCTCTTCCGCTGTAATATTTTGTTCTTCATGCGCATGATTGGGGTGTGTTCCAACGGAACAAAAGACTTGATCATAGCTTTGCGCAATGGCTAACAGCTTATCTAACTTATAAACATGGGTTGAAATTGTTATCATACGTTTAACGTCAGCATCTAAAGCCCGTTGGATAACATTATCCAAATCTTGTGAAAAATCTTCAAAATCAAGATGACAATGTGTATCAATCAACATGATGAGTATCTTCTTTCTTCAAGATATAACGAGGAAAAATTGGTTCTGGTGGTGGAAGATCAAGCCCTTCTTGAATTTTTGAATGACTTATATGATACAATAACCGATCATCTTCAGCAACCGCAAGGCTATCAAGAAGTTTCGCTGCTGATTGGGGTATGAAAGGCAAAAGCATAATTCCTATTCTCCGCAAGATTTCTACAGTTATATAAAGAACTGTAGAAAATCGCTCTCGATCATTTTTACGTAAACTCCAAGGTTGTTCGTTGGCAAAATAGCGATTGGCATCTGCTACAATTGAAAAAATAGCTGAAAGTGCTAAATGCATACTATAAGAAGACATAGCTTGGTGTACAGTTTCAAGTACTTGAAGAGATTGTTCTAAAAGCTGTTTATCTTGAGCTGAAAATGAAGCTGGTTTCGGGACTTGTGCATTACAATTTTTGGCAATCATAGACAAACAGCGCTGTGCTAAATTACCAAGATCATTAGCAAGATCAGCATTAATACGGTTCACAAGGCTTTCATGACTATAACTACCATCTTGTCCGAATGGCACTTCACGGAGAAGGAAATAACGGACCTGATCAAGACCATAGTGTTCAACCATTTCAAAAGGATCAACGACATTTCCAATAGATTTTGACATTTTTGCACCACGATTAAGTAAAAAACCATGTGCAAAAATATTTTTAGGCAATTCAATTCCAGCAGACATTAAAAATGCCGGCCAATAGACTGCATGAAAACGAATAATATCCTTACCAATAATATGCGTATTTGCAGGCCAAAAATCACGTTTTTTTGAATTTTCATTGAAAAAACCTATTGCTGATAGATAATTTGTAAGCGCATCAACCCAGACATACATCACGTGCTTTGGATTCTCAGGAACAGCAATTCCCCAGTTAAAACTTGCGCGTGAAATAGAGATATCTTTTAAACCTGATTTGATAAAACTTATAATTTCATTACGCCGCTCAAATGGAGCAATAAAATCAGGATGTTTTTCATAATATTCAAGAAGAGCCTTTTCATAATGAGAAAGTCTAAAAAAATAACTTTCTTCTTCATTCCATTCAACTGGAGAGCCTAATTCCTTCTCACGACGGATGTTGTCTGGTCCAACTTCCGTATCTTTTTCTTCATAATAGGCTTCTTGGCGAACCGAATACCACCCCGTATAACGACCGAGATAAATATCGCCATTTGCTTCCATCTTTTTCCAAATTTCTTGACAAGCTTGATAATGGCGTTCTTCTGTCGTACGGATAAAATCATCGTTAGAACAATTTAATACTGCAAGCATTTTTTGAAACACCGCACTATTACGATCTGCAAGCTGCTGAGGTGTCATGCCTAATGCAGCTGCGGTTTGTTGCATCTTGAGACCATGCTCATCTGTACCAGAAAGAAAAAATACATTTTTTCCGTTTAACCGTTGAAAGCGGGCTAAAACATCGCTTGCAATTGCACTATAAGCATGTCCAATATGTGGAGCACCATTAGGATAAAAAATGGGAGTTGTTATGTAATATGTGTCACGCATGTCATACTCGTTGTAAAACGCTATAAATAAAAGATATTATGACATAACGTTTGTTTATCGCATTGTCACGGAAAAACTAATCCTCATGAATGATCTTATGAACTTTAAAAAGCAAGTTAATAACAAACTGCTTTTTATCGAGATTAAACAGTTGTATTTCCTCTATTTCTTGATGAATCTCCCGCCATTTTTCCGCATATTTTTTTGAGAGAAATAAGTCTCCCTTTTCAACGAGCATGATAGCTTTTTTTTGAATTTTATTAAGAATTTCATCACAAAATTGTTGAAATTGGAATGTAGAAGAAACAGATGAAAATGTTTGTGCAAGAGTATGTACAATCATTGCGTTACAAACAGGTTTCTCTAGGAGAGCATCAATTGTTTTAATAATTTCAAAACCGCCATGGCAAACAAGTAAAGCAGCTTTTCGAGGACTTCCTTTAGATTTTTCAATAATCATTTCAATTGTTTTCTCATCAGGTAAATCCTGATTGGCGAAAATATGTGTAATAACTTTTTTCATTTCATCGTTATTCAAGGGACGAAAAGAGATTTTTTGACACCGTGAATGGATTGTTGGGAGCAATTTGCCAGAAGAATGCGCGATAATAACAAATAACGTTTTTGTAGGTGGTTCTTCAAGTATTTTAAGAATTGCATTTGCTGCATTTCTATTCATATCATCTGCAGAATCAACAATAACTATACGCCATCCATTTTCTTGTGATGTTCGGCTTAAAAAATGCATAATATCACGGATATCATCAACGAGTATTCCTGTTTTAAACTTTTGCGTTTTCACATCAAATCGACGTGAAATATACAAAAGACCAGGGTGACTTCCTTGTGTAATTTGGCGCCATGGGGTAGAATAAGGATCGGGTTTCAAGAAAGCACTCTGTTGAAAACTTAAAATGTTCCAAGCAAGATGAAAGGCTAATGTAGCCTTTCCAATCCCATATTCTCCTTCAAATAATAATGCATGATGTAAACGCTCTTCTTTAAGCATTTGTGTCAAAAAATGACGCACATCCTCATGACCAAAGATAACATTGTTCTGGGATGGTGATAAAATTGTATCAATATCATCATATTGGCGTAAGGTATTTACATTACTCATGAAAGCTGATCCAACAATACCTGATGACAAATATTTTTTATTTGATGAGCAATGGCTTCCACTGAGCCAGTGGCATCAATAACTCGAAATCTATGGGGTTCCTGTTTGGCCAATTGAAGAAAAGCCTGACGCCTTTGTTCTTGAATTTCCAACAGATCTTTTTCAAAATAATCAATTTCTTCTGTTTTTTTTCTTCGCAAATTTGCACGCTTCATACCACACATTGCAGGCATATCTAATAAAAATGTTAAATGAGGCAAAATACCATTGAGCGCAATACACTCTAAAACAGAAAGAAGAGAAGAACTGACGGTATCATTGAGTCCTTGATAAACGCGTGTAGAATCAATAAAGCGGTCACATAAAACGATTTTACCTTTTTGCAAAGAAGGTGCGATAACCTCAGTAACATGGTCGACACGTGCAGCTGTAAACAAAACAGCTTCAATCAACGGTCCATACTGTCGCGCCTGCCCCGACAACAAAATATGCCGGATTGCTTCTGCTCCTGGTGTTCCTCCTGGTTCTCGTGTTGTGACAACATCATAACCTTGGTGTGAGAGAGACTCAGCAAGTAAAGAAATCTGCACCGTTTTCCCTACCCCGTCCCCTCCTTCAAATGTAATAAAATAACCTGACACGTATGATCTTAACCTTATTAGCGCGTAACTACAAATATTTTCGTAACCATCCAATTGTTATTTCATAGAATGCATTTTTTACTTTTGCAAAGAAACTTCCTTCCTGAACATTCATTCCGGCAAAAACTGGTTTTTCCAGAAGAACCTTTTTATCTTCTAAAATTTGAATAACGCCAACTGATTGCCCAGAAACGATGGGAGCTTTCAATGGACCATGATATTTAATTTTTGCTTTAACATTTACTTTTTTTTCATTCGAAAGCATAAAACTTATTGGTGTTTTAACAATGAGTGGAACAAAATTTTGCGTACCACCATAAACAGAAGCACGACCAACCGTTTCTTCTTTTGTAAAAATCGTTTTGAGATCAAAAGCCGTCATTCCCCATTGAAGAATGCGTTCTATTTCTTTTGTATATTTTTTACCATCTTGCAAACCATTGATTGCTAAAAAAAGACGTCGATGATTTTTAGAAATGGTGGCAACCATTGAAAAACCTTCTTTTTCACTGTAGCCAAAACCAAATCCTTCTACACCAATTTCCTTAGAAATAAGAGGATTTTTATTACGTTGAAAAATATTATTCCATGTAAAATGAGGCTCACAATAAAGTGCATAATAGTCCGGATATTCCTGAACAATATGACGTGCTAATATAATCATATCACGCACAGTTACAAATTGTCCCTCTTCGGGTAACCCTGTTGCATTAACAAAATGACTCTGAGATAATCCGATTATTTTTGCGCGCTGATTCATCAACTTTGTGAAATGAGCTTCATCTCCCGATATTCCTTCAGCAAGAATAATAGCAGCATCATTTCCATTCACAATAATTAAACCACGTAAAAGATCAGAAACACTGATTTCTGTCTTTATCTTTGCAAACATAGTGGTTGTACCGGAAGGTGCTCCACCTTTGCGCCAAGCATTTTCACTGACCTTGAATTTCTGCGTACTCTTTAACAGTCCCTCCTTTAAGTGATGAAATACGACTTCCACTGTCATCAATTTTGCTAATGAAGCAGGAAAAAAAGGAATATCACTTTGTTTTTCATAAAGTATTGTCTCTGTATCATCATCGAGTAATAACAATTGTGAAGCAGAAATTTGAAAATCTTGTGCTCTCCCCCACATGACAAATACCAATATCCCCCATAAGGTCAATAAGATCCTTAATATTGTGTACATAGCTGCTCCTCCCATCCCAAAGATTAACATAAAGAATCTTATATAGGAAAAAACTTTTTTATTTCCGCAAATTGAGGAATTATTGACAACTCAAGAAAAGATTTTATTTTTATTCAGCGTTAACAAAAGTAATATGCTGCACTTTTTATCTTCCACGTAGATTCATTTTAATCTTTTAAAGTATGAAAGACAAAAAGATTTTTTTATTTATTGTTTTATATTGATAGTACATTGATTTATTATGATAAATTATAATCTTTTAACGTGGATCTGATTCAAAATACTGTAAGATTCTTTCGTTATATTTCCTCTCATATTGAATTCAATAAAATCGCTTGCTTACGCATCATAAGTAGGGTTCGTATATAGATAAAGATTATTAAAAAAGAGAGTAAAAATACTTCTTATCAACCTCTCAAGTGTTAAGAATTATCGCATAAAACATTGGGGCTTGCAAAGTGTATGACGGTGTCGGTTTATATCTTCATAAGTGTGAAGATGGTGATATCTAAAGGCGTTACAGTTATGCCATTCACAGGCGCTGTCGTAAAATAGACCTGTAGCGTGTTGAAGTATGTCTCTTTTAAATAAGTCCGTGAATTGGCAATGTAAGCGTATTTTGTTTGAGACGCTCTGTTTTTCGTGAGGGAACTTACTCCATTAAAGAACATGATAAACAAAAGCATGAGGTAATATATAATCTCTTCATAAGATATTACCGTGGATACTTTGGAAAGATGCAAGGCCGAATCAAAATAAAATATTTTTTTACTTGTTAAGCTTTTTGTTCCTCTCAAATTGATTGTACAGTTGTTTTGGAGATTACACAAACAGACTGATACAATAATCTACCTTCGTCTAGCAAAAGCTATTACAGTAAGAAAAGTACGCGCTTTATTAAGCAAGCAATATCATAAAACGACGAATAGACCAGCAATGGAGTAGAAAGGCCGTACTGAATTTATAATAATAGCACCCCACCACGCTTTTTGAAAAGGACAACGCGCTTTAAGATGAAAATCTTACACTAAATCCGTAAGTTCTTACCTTTTTTACTAGAAAATTATATAGATAAAAAATCAATGCATTTTTTCTTAAAACAGTTGTAGCCAATTGACCTTTGTTTTTTTGTTTAGCTTATTTATAGAAGCAACTTGATCAAATGGTATCGGCTTATCAACCATGATAGGACCAATTTCTGGCAATTTAACTGCAACAGTTTTATTACGTTGTTCTTGTTCAACAGCAGCTGCTTTAGCTAATTCTTTTTTGTTTCCTGTATTGCGCTGCTCTTTTAACAAAACAGTTTCTCTTTTTTTCGCAATATTTTCCGACGCTAATGAATATGGGGCAGCATTTCCAGGAGTATAAGAGGACATTAAATATGCACCATCATAATAGCCAACAGGTGCTTCAGCAATATATTCTACTTTAACATCTGCAACCCCCCTATCTACATACCCCAGTATTGTCGCAGCTTGCCTTGATAAATCAATGATTCTGTCTTTCATAAAAGGTCCGCGATCATTCACTCTAACAACGATTGAAGATCCATTTTTCAAATTAGTAACACGAGCATAGCTAGGTAAAGGCATTGTAGGATGAGCAGCAGTCAAAAGATTCATGTCATAAATTTCACCGTTGGCAGTTAAACGTCCATGAAAATCTGAACCATACCATGATGCTTCGCCAACACGTTTATAAGTTGGATCACTTTGAGGATAATACCACTTTCCTTTTATTTGATAAGGTTTACCAACAATCGCTCGTCCACGCTTTTTTTCTTCCGATTGATTCTTCTTATTAGATACTTGTTGAGGTAGTACAGAAGTGTTTACGTTAATTGGTTTATTATGATAGGAATCTTTTATTGAAAAATTCATAGTTTGGCTTGCGCAACAAGATACCAGTGACTGAGAAATGACGATCATAGAAAACAATTGAAGTGTTGGTTTAATCATAAAAGTAAATTTCTTTTTTCTATTTGAAGGCATCTATTCAGTCCACTTATTTCTGTTAAGTACTACTGTAAAAACCACGTCACGCTTTTTGTACGCAACGGAAGAATTTACGTTTTTAAATGATTCCCCTCGCGCATATACCACTCTTGAATTGGCCCCTTCTATCAAGAAATTAACGTATTGTTAACCTTTTTATGATCTTCATAAGAAATAAATGTACTATAGTAGATGTTAAAAAGAGTAAAAATTAAATAAATCAACATCTTATAGAAAAGTCATTTCATAATATAAAGTGTGAATAAGTGGTGATTTTAGCAACTTGTTTTGCGAATCATGTAATGCAGTGGGTATTAAAAAATCAACCTATAGATTGAGAAAATTAGAAACCACATGTGCTGCCAACGCAGGTACAATCCTATCGTAATCTTAAAGCTCTTTTTTGTTGGACAGGAGACAGCATAGCATCGCTCTATTTCAAAACAGCTGATAGAAAATGACAGGTTATAGAATCAACAAAAAACTTCAAAAAGAATAAAAACAAGAAAGATTCTTAAATTTTTTATAGCCTATTGATATTAATTTAAATTTGGTGAGCGCGCAGGGATTCGAACCCTGGACCTACTGATTAAAAGTCAGTTGCTCTACCAGCTGAGCTACGCGCTCTCATACAAGCTATCTAGTTTGCACACTATCTAATTTGTAGAAAGTGAAGGGAACATACGGTTGACTTTCCATTTGGTCAACACCTTTTGGAGAAAAATATTATTATTTTCTTCAATTATCAATAATTTTTCGTTTTCACCCCTTTACTTCATCATTGTATAAGTACTCTTTAATCTTATTTTTGAAGTTTCAATAAAGGAAAAATTTCACTGCAAAATATTGCATAGATTCGAAGCGTTAAAATTATGAGAAATTACCCCCTTCCCCTCACATGGGTTGTTGAGCATAATGGGTAGAGAAGAAAAAATACCTTTTATTATAATATTATTTTTTATATCTTAGTGTTCAATTTTCAAATATAAATACAGATTTATAAGATAATATATTGATTTATAATAATTTATCATTTTTTCACTTGAGTGATAAGTCTCAAATACTGTAAGCTTATCTCATTTCAAATCTTTTTTATATTGAAACAATAAAAAGCATTTTCTTGACCAATATAAGTGAGAGAATAAAACTATAAAAAAGAAATGAAAATACCTTTTATGCCTCCTTTCAATAATCAAAATTTATCGCAACATTAGGGTTCATGAAAATAGTATATAGCAGTTGACACGTTAGACTTGAAAATGGAACAATGAGCAACAATGGCATTTTGAGAGTATAATTTTATTTATGCATAATGAATATATAACGAAAGCCAGTTTATCTTATAGAATAAAGTAGATATGAAGCAAAAATTTAGTCTCATTGAAAATATCTCGAATGACTATAAATTGTGTTCACTATTAGAGCTGTAGATAATTTTACTAAGAATAAAAAAGCAGAAATAATATGCAGTATGTAAAATGATTTTAAATACCCATAGAGAGTTCTAAATATATAGAATGCCTTCTATTTAACTTTTTTATATCAGAAATTACAAAACATGTAGATATATTTTTAGAAGAAAAGGATAATACTGGTCATAAAATTTGGTGTTAGATAATTCAGTCAGAACTATAAAGTATTTTATACATTATTTAATATTAATGTAGCTATATAGTATATAAATAATAATTTAAATATATCTATAAATAAACATATTACTTTATTAAACGATAAGATCAAAAACAAAGAAAATAATTTTGATTTGGCGATAAAAATTGTAAAAGTGTTATATATACATGTATTTTTACTTTACTAATTTTTATTATTTTGATTGGAATATTGAATGCTAACATGTAAACAGTATGAGCTACTCTTGTTTATTCATAACCATATAAAAGAAACTGGTGTTCCTCCTTCTTTTGAAGAAATGAAAAATGCATTAGAACTTTCTTCAAAGTCTGGTATTCATAAGCTCATTATAGCCTTAGAACAAAGAGGTTTTATACGTCGTTTGCCTAATCGTGCTCGTGCTGTGGAGGTAATTCGACTTCCTGAGAAAATAACATTTAACCTTTCTTTAGCACGTAAAATTTCTCCCAGTATAATAGAAAGAAATAAAAGGGAAATATCAAAAAGCTTGAGTCCCTTTGATGAAGAAGAAAAAAAAAATATCACCATTCCTATTATGGGACGTATTTCTGCAAGCGTACCCGCCTCTGCTATACTGCAGCAAATAAACAGCCTTTCTCTTCCACTCGATATGGTTAATACAGGTGAGCACTACGCATTAGAAGTTAAAGATGATTCTATGATGGAGGCTGGTATCTTTGATAAAGATACGATCATTGTGAAACGTCAAAATACAGCAATAACAGGTGAAATTATTGTTGCGTTTATTGATAAAAAAGAAGCAACATTAAAACGTTATCGACGCAAAGGAGCTTCTATTGCATTAGAAGCTGCAAATCCTCATTATGAAGTACGGACATACGAATCCGAGCGTGTAGAAATACAAGGCAAACTTACCGGACTTATTCGCAAATATTAAAAAATAAACCTTATAGTACGTGATATATATCGCAATAAGAAGCTGTTGAGTATTTTTTTATTGTGCCACATGCAATTGACTTCTTCTCCACAGCCAAAGGATGCCCCCAATTCGGTTTATAAACAATCCAGATCCTTATCGAGCGGATTTCACTTTCCCTTCCCTCCATGTTCTTCACTTATGCAAGGCTTGGCAAGTAAGCTTTAAAATATTCACCACGTACTTTGAAAAGAACTTGAATGCTTTTAAGAAAGCAGCCTTATATCCTCGTCCTCAATGATGGAATTTTACGATATAATAAGACAAAATTGTATGCATGCATAAAAACACATAAAATTTTGTAGAAAAAAATCAAATAACTTTGTAACAGACTGTATTGCATAGGTATAAAAATAAAGAACATTATTTTTAAGTTAATAAAAACGTAACTGAATCATTCATAGTAATTGTAGGATCATCATGGTAGCACCTCGTATTAGTTTTGTCTCCCTCGGATGCCCAAAAGCACTCGTAGATTCTGAGCGAATTATTACACGCCTTCGCTCCGAAGGGTATGAGATTTCACGTCAACATCAAGGAGCTGATGTCGTTATTGTGAATACCTGTGGTTTTCTTGACTCGGCAAGGAAAGAATCATTAGCCAATATTGATGAAGCTCTTAAAAAAAATGGAAAAGTTATTGTAACAGGGTGTCTTGGTGCTGATCCTGATGCTATTCGCCAAACATATCCTAATGTATTGGCTATTACAAAACCGCAAGCTTATGAAAGCGTTATAGAAGCTGTTCATACAGCAATTCCTCCAATTCATGATCCTTTTCTTGATTTAGTTCCTCCCCAAGGTATTCGTTTAACACCTCGCCATTACGCCTACTTAAAGATTTCTGAAGGATGCTCTAACCAGTGTAGTTTTTGTATCATCCCTACTCTGCGTGGTGATCTCACTTCACGTCCCATCAGCGATGTTCTTCGTGAAGCTGAAAAACTCGTGCAAGCGGGTGTAAAAGAACTTTTGGTTATTTCACAAGATACGAGTGCTTATGGTGTTGATCTTAAATATCTCGAAAATTCTTGGAAAGATCGTACAATCAAAACGAAATTCTTTGATCTTTGTCGCGAACTAGGCGATATGGGTATTTGGGTACGTATGCATTACGTTTATCCTTATCCCCATGTTGATGAAGTTATCGAACTTATGGCTGCAAAAAAAATTCTTCCTTATCTGGATATTCCTTTTCAGCATGCATCACCGGCTGTTTTGCGTCACATGAAGCGTCCCGCACTTATGGAAAAAACAAACCGTAGAATTGAAAAATGGCGGAAAATCTGTCCAGATCTTACTTTGCGATCAACATTTATTGTTGGTTTTCCTGGTGAAACGAATGAAGATTTTAATATACTTCTAGAATGGCTAGAAGAAGCAAAAATTGAACGCGCTGGGTGCTTTAAATATGAAGAAGTAAAAGGAGCTGCCGCAAATGATTTGGGATTAGAAAATATTCCTGAAGAGGTGAAAGAAAACCGCTGGCATCGTTTTATGGCAAAACAACAACAAATTTCTACATATCTTTTAAAGAAAAAAATTGGAAAAAGACTCCAAGTTCTTATTGATGAAAGTCAAGGAAAAGTTGCCAAAGGACGGAGTCAGTACGATGCTCCAGAAATAGATGGTGTTGTCCATATATCATCACGACGCCCACTGCGTGTTGGTGAATTTGTCACCGTTAAAATCGAACAATCGGATGCCTATGACCTTTATGGTATAGCCGTTTAAAAATTTAACTCCTTCTCTGTCCTCAATGATGAAGATTTCTATCAGCATTGGTTTATAAAAGGTCGGTTACTCACAATCGAACTTGATCACTTATGTAACTCACTTCATGAGAATTTACGAGCAATTCTTGCCCTGAGTGTTGCTATACACTCCCAAAATATCAAGCAGTTATATATTCTCTTAATTTAATACCTTAAATGACGGTGATGGCGGCGCAACAGAATAAAATAAAATCCACAAGGTTCACTATTTTTAATTAACAAAAGAGCAAATCAACAATCGTACTATTTTCCTATTTTTGATATTGCGACAGTCATTGGTTAGTGAAAGAAAAATTTTTTCAAGAGAGTTTGATGCACACGAGAATTTCCTTTGTGATATGCAGGCAGATGTTTTTTATAGATGCAATATAAGAGAATTTGAAACAAAACAATCTGACGTATCTAAATTAAAAAAACAATAAATTATCATTATAAATAAGTATCTTATCTTAAACTCTTTGAACGTATTTTTTTTAAATATCTAATTATTATTAACACGTTTTAAAATCAAAGAATTTCTTATCAAGCAAATGACTTGGGCGTACATTTGTTAAAGCGCGAATCATCGTATCTTTACGTCCTGGCATTTGTCTTTCTATATTTTTCAGCATTTCTTTCATGGCATTACGTTGCAAACCATCTTGACTACCGCAAAGATTACAAGGAATAATCGGAAATTGCATTGCTTGAGAAAATTTTTCCATATCTTCCTCAGCAGCATAAACAAGAGGACGTAACACAAAAAGATCTCCTTCATCATTTTTAAGTTTTCCAGGCATGGCAGCTAATCGGCCACCGTGAAACAAATTCATAAAAAATGTTTCTAAAACATCATCACGATGATGACCTAAAACTAATGCAGAACATCCCTCTTCACGTGCAATACGATAGAGATTACCACGTCGTAATCGAGAACAAAGTGAACAATATGTCTGCGACTCTGCCAATTTATCTGTAACAATGGAATAAGTATCCTGATATTCAATACGATATGGAATTTTATAAGAACTTAAAAAGTCTGGAAGAATATGCTTAGGGAATCCTGGTTGCCCTTGATCAAGATTACAGGCAAGAATTTCAACGGATAAAAGACCTCGCCACTTTAAGTCTAAAAGAAGCGCTAATAAACCATAAGAGTCTTTTCCACCCGATAAAGCAACAAGCCATTTTTCTCCTGTAGAGAGCATAGAAAAATCATCCAAAGCTTGTCGCATATGACGTAAAAGTCGTTTGCGTAATTTATTAAATTCTACGCTTGAAGGAGCAACACGAAACATTGGATGACAATTATCTGCTTCGCTTATTAAAGGATCATCTCTCCCTTCGTTTTCTTCTATTACTTGATATTCAACTGGAACATCATTCATAATACCATATCCTGCACAATAAACAGCTCGTTTTGCAAAGATAAAAAAATATTAAAGCAAGCTTACATTTATGTTTTTTGAATTTATAAATTAGATACACAAAAAAGAAATGGAACTATACAAATTTATGACTATAAAACATAGCAATAAACTTAATATAGAACCATTTACAAAAAGAACTTATTAACTTCAAATATTGTAAGAATAACACAATATTTTGAAGTTATCATACTAGAAGAGAGAAACAATTTCTCTTACAGAAAAATTATCGAGAATAAAATTCAACAACCAAATTAGGTTCCATTTGCACAGCATAAGGAACATCTGCAAAAGCAGGAATACGCGTAAAGGTTGCTTTCATCTGTTTATGATCTGCTTCAATATAATCAGGGACATCACGTTCTGCCAATTGCACTGATTCTAACACTAAAACAAGTTGTTTCGATTTTTCCCGAACCTCAATAACATCACCTGGTTTACAACGATAAGATTGAATGTTTGTGCGCCGCCCATTGACATTAACATGACCGTGATTGATAAATTGGCGAGAAGCAAAAATCGTAGGTACGAATTTTGCACGATAAACAACAGCATCCAAACGTGATTCTAACAGACCGATAAGATTTTCGCCAGTATCGCCCCGTCGACGAGCAGCCTCTTCATAGGTTTTATGAAATTGTTTTTCTGAAATATCTCCATAAAACCCTTTCAATTTCTGTTTAGCGCGCAACTGCACCCCATAGTCAGAAAGTTTTCCTTTACGACGCTGTCCATGCTGACCTGGACCATAATCACGACGATTGACAGGAGATTTTGGACGCCCCCAAATATTTTCTCCCATACGACGGTCAATTTTATACTTTGTTGTTTCGCGTTTACTCATCGCATTTCCTTATAAAATAAAACACGAGATCTTAAGATCCCAAGGAAACGCGCCCTCCTCTGCCTTTAAATACTAAAGACTGACAGAATACCTTAACATATCAATATGCAAAGTTATCCACGGGACACGTCAATTAATGCTATTTTCTTGAAAAAATAGCCAGATCATCATTATTGGTCTCGTAACCCAAAGTCAACTCCTTTCATGAGTTTTAAGCCAAATCCTTTAAACAAATTCTCCGTTAAAGAAGTGATATTTTTAGATGTCAACAACGCAAAATCTTGATATTTCTTTATATATTGATGGTGTATTTTTCCCGACAATGGTAATAAAGATCTGATATGTTTGGCGATCGCTTTCGCCGGATCAATCCACTCAACGGACCATAAAGCATGTTCACGAAAGAAATTAATCAAAAAAGGATAATGTGTGCAGGCTAAAACAATAACATCCGTATATTGTCCATTTTTTTCCACAAAACATGGCAGGATTTCTTTTCTTAACTCTTCTGAATCGATAGATTTTCCCCGTAAATAATCTTCAGCAAGTCCAGCCAGCTTTTTACTTCCCACAAGCTGAACATGACACTGTCCAGCAAAAGAGTTAATTAATTCATTTGTATAAGCACGTTTAACTGTTCCTGGAGTCGCTAATACGGAAATAAAACCAGATTTTGTTTGTTCTGCAGCTGATTTAATTGCAGGAACCGTTCCTACAAAAGGGACATGAGGAAAATTCTGTCGTAAATCTGCTATCATCAGTGTAGAAACAGTGTTGCAAGCAATCACACATAAAGCTGGATTGTAGCGTGTTAAAAGATTTGTAAAAATCTTCAAAATACGCTCTTTCAAAATATTTTCTTTCCAATTTCCATAAGGAAATCCTGCATCATCAGCAACATAGATAAATTGCATTTCAGGAATAAGAATACGCGCTTCCCTAAACACTGTTAAACCACCAATACCGCTATCAAAAAAAAGAACAGGTCGTTCATCCATTAGTTTTCACACTTATTTTTAATTTTTTTACGATCACGTTCTTCAGGTGCTCTACTCCCCCGTGGATATTGTGGCGAAAAATGATCCAAAGAAGATATAATGCCTCGCAATAAACGAACCTCAGGTTCACTAAAGTTAGCGCGCGTAAAAACAGAGCGCAAATTTGCAATCATTACTTCTTTGCGTTCTGGGGGTCTAAAATACCCACGGATATTCAAAGCCTCTTCTAACTGAGATAAAAAACCATGAAATATTGTTTTATTTGCAGGTTCCATCTCTGCGGCACGAAATGCCGTATCGCTGACATTCTCTAAACCAGTTTTCATCCATTCGTAAGACATTAAAAGAACCGCTTGCGCAATATTAAGTGACGCAAAAGCAGGATTAACTGGAAAAGTAATAATTTCATCAACAAGGCTGATTTCATCATTTTCTAGTCCCCATCTCTCTCTTCCAAAGACAATACCTGTCTTATGTCCGATACTTTCACGCTGACGTAATACGCTTGCTGCTTCGACAGCACTTTTTACAGTTTTAAATCCACATCTTTCACGTGCTGTTGTGGCAAAAACATAGTGTAAATCTGCAATTGAATTACGCAATGTGTTAAAAATCACAGCATTGTTAATGACATGATCAGCTTTACTTGCAGCAGCTCTAGCTTTTTCATTTGGAAACATTTCTCGAGGTTTGACTAATCGAAGCTTAGAAAGCCCAAAATTCGCCATTGCCCTTGCGACCATACCAATGTTTTCAGGAAGCTGCGGTTCAACTAAAATAATAATGGGACCATTTGTTAAATTTTCACGATTCTTATTCGTTCCTGCCATCAATCTTACCTAGTTTCACTTAAACTATCTCCCTCTCCACTATTTTTTACGAAACCTTTTTCACAATACTCTAATGCTGTTTAATAATAAATTATAGACAATGTTATCTTTTCATTCAAAGATAATAGTTTCTAAACCTAATAATAAATTTTAAAAGCCATTAAAGTGAACAATATCGTAGCGTTTTTTACATCAATTTTATCTACTTTTAATAGGAAACAGCCCCTGCAAATCATAATCTCAGTTGAATTATGAAATCATAAATCCTAAAAAGGGATATGCACTTTATTCCCAAACTTTTTCCTGCAAAGCTTATCCGTCGTTATAAACGTTTCCTTGCAGATGTTCAACAAGATGATCAGCATGTCCTCACCGTGTCTGTACCTAATACAGGATCAATGCTTGGATTAACAGCTTTCAACTCCAATATTTGGCTTTCTTATCATAACGACATCAAACGAAAATATGCCTATCAATTAGAAATTATTGAAGCCGATAATACTTTGGTTGGCATTAATACTTCTTTACCCAATAAGCTTGCGTTAGAGGCAATTCAAAACGGATTACTACCAGAATTAAGTGGATATAAAACAATTTTAAAAGAACAACGCTATGGGACACAATCACGAATTGACTTTCTTTTACAAGATGACATTCTTCCTGATTGTTACCTAGAAGTCAAAAATGTTCATTTTATTCGTCAGAAAGGATTAGCAGAATTTCCTGATAGCGAAACAAAACGTGGTGCACGTCACCTTGATGAGCTCATAGGAGTTGTACAACAAGGAAAACGAGCTGCTATGCTTTATATTATTCAACGAGAAGATTGCACAGCTTTTACAATTTGTCATGATCTTGATCCACTCTATGGACGTAAGTTTGATTTAGCATTAAAATCAGGGGTAGAATGTTATGCTGTAAAGTGTCATGTAAGTGTAGAAGGCATTTTTCCGATTCAGAGAGTAAAAATAGAAAATAGAAGAAACAATGACTGAGTATATCGAATATAATAAAATCCCTTTAAAATTTAATGGAAAAATCCGCATTTTCGATGATTATGCTTTTGCTAAAATGCGTGAAGTTGGTCGTATTGCTGCAGAATGCCTTGATGCGCTTACGGATATTATTAAGCCGGGCGTTACTACGCAAGAAATTGATGATTTTGTATTCGTTTTTGGAGCTAAGCGAGGAGCACTTCCTGCTGATCTAAATTATCATGGATACAGCCATTCATGCTGTACATCTATCAATCACGTTGTCTGCCATGGCATTCCCAATAAAAGACCTTTGCAAGAAGGTGATATTGTAAATGTTGATGTAACCTTTATCCTTGATGGTTGGCATGGGGATTCAAGCCGAATGTATCCTGTTGGAAAAATTAGGCGTGCAGCAGAACGCTTGCTAAAAATAACCTATGAAAGTCTTATGAAAGGAATCGCTGTCGTTAAGCCTGGAGCAACGACAGGTGATATCGGGGCAGCCATTCAACAGTATGCAGAATCTGAACGCTGTTCAATTGTGAGAGACTTTTGCGGACATGGTATCGGCCAGCTTTTTCATGATGCTCCCAATATCCTCCATTATGGAAACCCTGGAGAAGGAGTCGAATTAAAACAAGGTATGATGTTTACAATTGAGCCTATGATTAACCTTGGTAAACCACAAGTTAAGATTTTATCTGACGGTTGGACTGCTGTTACCCGTGACCGTTCTCTGACAGCACAATATGAACATACAATTGGTGTGACAAATGAAGGATATGAAATATTTACGCAATCTCCTAAAAATATTTTTTATATTCCAAATTCGCATACCTAACGCAACGTAGAGATGTTATGGCTAAAAAATTAAATCAAAAGGAAGGTACTCAAAGTAATCACTTTGCATTAACATCGAGTTCTCCACTCACCCCAGTATCAGAAAGAAAAAGTGAAGAGCCTCAGAAAAACGCACAGCTTCATAAACATTATCAAGGACATCGTGAACGTCTTCGGAAGCGCTATTTAAAGTCAAAAGGAAATGCAATTGAAGATTATGAGTATCTTGAATTATTGCTTTTTCGCACAATACCCCGTGCAAACACAAAACCCATAGCTAAAAATTTGATAGCGCGTTTTGGTTCATTAGCTGATGTGTTGGGAGCGGACATTCACCGACTTCAAGAAATTCCAGGATGTGGTCCCGCCACTGCAATTGATTTAAAAATTATTTCAGATGTTGCTGGACGTCTTGCTCGTGCGCAATTGTTTAAACGCGATATTTTTTCATCATGGGATAAAGTTTTAGCTTATTGTAAAGCTGTTATGGCTCACGAAACACGTGAACAATTTCGTATTTTATTTCTTGATAAGAAAAACGGCTTGCTTGCTGATGAGGTGCAACAAACTGGAACCATTGATCATACCCCTGTTTATCCTCGTGAAGTTATTTCTCGCGCTTTAGAGTTATCCGCCTCAGGACTTATCTTAGTCCACAATCACCCTTCTGGCGATTCCACCCCCTCTGATGCAGATATAACAATGACATATAGATTAAAAGATGCAGCAAATGCATTAGGCATTATTATCCATGACCATCTTATTATTGCACGAAATAACCATACGAGCTTTAAAGCGTTAAAACTTATATAAATCTTATGGGATAAAAAGACTTCATTCAACTATGAATAACAAATCAATTTTCTAAATCAATATCTAATATAGCCATTGAAAAATTATAGGAGAGCTCTTCTTCATCATCATCTCGATAGATAATGCCTAAAAACTCATCTCCCATATAAACCTCACAAGAATCACTCTTTTTAGGCCGTGCTCTGACTTGCAATGCTGAGTTTTGGAATATATTTTTAAAATAATTATCAAGTTTTTTTATTTCATCAGCATTCACTATGCTCTCCTGTTTTTTGAAACGATTAAAATAATTGCGTGTCGCGCAAATAAGACACTCTTATGATTCTGTAAAGTCAGTAAAAAAGCATAATCTGAATATTTACTTAATGTTACATATATTTACAACGTTCTTTATAAATTCATAAAGAACGTTTACAAAAAGAGTCTATCATTATTAAATATACCCGTATAGATTAAAAAATGGCAAAAAAACTGTATATTTTTAATAATTTTACTTTATCTCCAATTTTAGCATCTGTATTTAGAATGCATATTCGTAAGAATAAATTGATCAATAATTTATAATTTTGTTCCTTTTATAAAAAATATAAATAACAATATTTTTTTATTTAAAACTACATTTTTTAGCAAAAAATATTTATTACATCATTCAAAAATAATTCTTTTTAATAACTTTTAAAGTATAATTATCTAATCTTAGAAGAGTTACATCTCTGAAAAATATACAAAATAAGCTAATAAGAGTTTATTTTTCTTTTCATTCTTTATAAAAACTTATGTCACAAAAGAAAGATTTTTAAATAAGCTTTTTTAATTTATACGAGATAAAAATATTGGGTATTTCTGTAAATTCTAAAAGCTATGAAGAATTCTTATTTTATAGGATAACGAGAAAGAAAATCGATAACACCTTTTTTATAAACTTTATCGCCTACAGCAAGCATATGATCTCGATCAGGAATTGATATAGCTTCACCACAAGGCAACAAGGCTGCCAATGGCTCTGCAGCACCGCCAATTTCATCTAATGAACCAACAGCAACAAGTGCTGGTTGTTTGATTTTGTAAACTTCAGACGCCGTTAACTCCTGTTTTGATGTGATGATACAAGCAGCAAGAGCACGTCTATCGCTTTTCGTTTGATCTGCAAATTTACGGAACATTAAACCGCGTGCATTGGTAATGGTGGAAATATCTTCTGCTAAAAGGGCCTCAGCAACGGGCTCCCAATTTCCTGCTCCCGTCACCATACCAATACCTAAACCACCAAAAATAACACTGTGTACATATGTTGGATGCAAAAGAGCCATAAAAGCACTAATACGAGCCCCCATAGAATATCCCATAACATGAGCTTTAGATAACTCTAAATGCTGTAGTAACTTTACAGCGTCGCCAGCCATAGCTTGAGGTGTATAAAAGACAGGATCATAACTTTTAACTGAATCTCCGTGACCGCGATTATCAAGAGCAATAACACGATATCCTGCTTCAGTGAGAATACGGAACCAACCCGTTGCATACCAATTCACCCGTGCAGAAGATCCAAAACCATGGATCAACAAAATAGGCGCGCCCTGCCCTTCTTCTCGATAAGCAAATCGCAAACCATTATATTCAAAAAAACGAATATCTTCAGCGGTCATTTTTTATTGCACTTTCCACAAAGTACAGGATGAATAACACGTTGCCCTTTTTGTATCTTTTTTTCAGAAACTTCACCAGCGTTAATCTCAAGTGCAAAAGCTGCAGGAACTTCTGATGAAATGGTCTTTGTTGAAAATGGAGAAGTATTTTCAACAATCGATACAATAATTCCCTCAGAGTTTAAAAAAATCATATCTAAAGGTAAAGGGGTATTTGCCATCCACATAAAAATTTTCTGCTCATCTCCCGATTGAGAACTTTTTAGCTGCTTAAAGAGCATTGCACGATCGCGTGGAAAATCAGTTCGATACATTAAACCAGCTGCTGCTTGAGCTGGCGTAAAAGCAATCTCTACCTTATAAAAAACCGGACCTTGCTTTGTATGTATTTCTAAAGGAATCGGATGCACAGGAATCTCTATGGGCTCCTTTGCTACAACAACACGCATATCTAGCATAAAAAGC
Source organism: Bartonella sp. CL162QHHD (assembly GCF_042195435.1). Taxonomy (NCBI): domain Bacteria; kingdom Pseudomonadati; phylum Pseudomonadota; class Alphaproteobacteria; order Hyphomicrobiales; family Bartonellaceae; genus Bartonella; species Bartonella sp. CL162QHHD. The sequence continues at coordinate 32,213 of NZ_JBHIOG010000015.1, read as the reverse complement.
ATCACCAATAAAACAACATGCCCCTTTTTAAAAGGCCTTAACATTCTTGTCTCCACCACAGAAAAATTTTAAATTTTGTTTATAAAATAAAAAGTACCAGAGTTTAAAAGTCAAAAAACAAGAGAATTGCTTCCTTGTTATTTTCTAGTTTCTTTCAACGTAATATGCACAATTTCCTTCATTTGGTTTATAGATTCACGAGAGCTATATTTTCTTTAAAAATCTACTTCTATAGCAATTTATGAAACAATAACCTTTAAAAATACAGGAAACATACTGATTTCACTCGTGAAATTTAATGCGTAGCTAAAGGAATGCCTATATCCGGATAAATCTCTGCTGTCATTAAACCTTTTTCTCCTTTACCAAAACGTACAAGAACAACTTGACCGGAACGAAGCTCTGCTAAACCAAAACGGCGCAATGTTTCCATATGAATAAAAATATCTTCTGTTCCTTGCCCACGGCTAAGAAAACCGTATCCTTTGTCACGATTAAACCATTTAACAATTGCTCGTTCTAGTCCACTTTCTGGAGTAACAACAACATGGGTACGGGCTGGAACTTCTGATGGATGAATTGCTGAAGAACAATCTATGGATTTCACCTGAACGCACTTTAATCCTCGTTCAGTTTTTTCCACAGCACAAATGACTTTAGCTCCCTCCAAAGCTGTTTGAAAACCATCCCTTCGCATTACTGTAACATGCAATAATATATCGGGGAAATGAGGTAAATCAGGTACAATAAATCCATACCCCTTACTACCATCAAACCACTTAATGACACCACTGATTTCGATAATCTCCCCACAAGCACCTATACTATCCTCAGATGGGGAACAATCCTTTAATGCATCCTTACTCGTCATAATAACGTGATCCTGTAGCTTATAAATTGTACGATATTGATTCTCTAGGTTTAAGTAAACATTGCTCTTGTATCAACACGCAAGCCCCAAGATAAGATTTCCCCACATTGTCGTATCTTCTATGTTAATGTCAGAGAATATCAACATGAATATTTATAAAACTATTTGATTGTACACTTTACATACCTTACAAGAAGTGCCCTACAAAAGAGGTCATATATAAAGTTTTTTTACATAATGATATTTTGATTAATGTGTAACTTGCATGATGAAGAAGTTCAATATAAGGTGAAAAAACGACAATTCAATTAAGGAAAATGCGCAATGCAATTGAAGAAAATCCTTACGATAATCGCAGCATTTATGGCATTTACAGCAAATGTTTATGCGAGTGAACCTATTAAGATTGGTGTTTATCTTCCATTAAGTGGTCAAAATGCATTTGGAGGTCAGCTTGAAATTAGAGGTATAGAATTAGCCCATAAAAAAGTTCCAGAAATTTTAGGACGTAAAGTAGAACTTGTTATTATTGATAATAAGTCTGATAAAGTAGAAGCGGCTAATGCTGTTATGCGTTTAACAGCAAGTGAAAAAGTGAGTGGAATCATTGGTAGCTATGGTTCTTCGCTCTCGTTAGCAGGTGGTGAAATATCTGAAAAGGCAAAGACTCCAACCATTGCAACGTCCTCAACAAGTCCCCTTGTTACACAGGGTAAAAAATATTACTTTCGTGCTTGCTTTATTGATTCCTATCAAGGAGTAGGAATCGCAACTTATGTAAGCCAAACTTTACACGCAAAAAAGGCTGCTATCCTTAAAGATATTTCAAGCGATTATGCTATTGGTCTTGCAAGTTATTTTACGCGTGCTTTCAAAAAATTAGGTGGTGAAGTTATCTCAAATTTAAATTATAATTCTGGAGATCAGGACTTTTCAGCTGTTCTCACGCAAATTATCGCCCAGAAACCTGATATCTTATTCATTCCATCTTACTTTTCTGAAGGTGCTATCATCATGAAACAAGCACGAGAATTAGGGGCTAAGTTTCAAATTATGGGTGGAGATGCTATGGATAATCCAGAAACCATTACGATTGCAGGAAAAGCTGCAGAAGGTTTCTTACATACGACACTTCCCTATAGTGAGGATATGCCAAATATGTCAGTAGCTGCGCAAGAATTCACAAAAGAATGGAAAAAAGCTTACCCTGACAAAGAACCAAATATCAATTCTGTTTTGGGATACACGAGTTATATGATGTTCATGAAGGCTATTGAAAATGCTGGTAGCACTGATCGTGAAAAAATTACTATCGCACTTAGCCAATTAAAAGATTTTCCTACCCCCTTTGGGGATATGTCAATGGATGAAAATCATAATCCTAAAATTCCTATTGGTATCATTAAAATACAGGATGGAAAACGTGTTTATTTAGAAGAAGTTAAACCTGCTTTTTAATTAAAAAGTTGTACTTATTAAAATGCAAGAATTGGTTGAGGATCTTTTTCTCAACCAAAAACTTAGAAATTTCTTATTGTCCTATGTAAATTAACAAATGTGGAAGGATGAGAGATGAGCACTGAAATGTTCATCCAGTACTTTTTTAATGCACTGGCATTGGGATCTCTTTATGGGCTTATTGCTATTGGCTACACCATGGTCTACGGTATACTGAGACTCATTAATTTTGCTCACGGTGATATCTTTATGCTGGGAGCATATTTTGTTTTCTTTTCCACAATTGGCTTTATGCCTGCTTGGGCAGCTTTTCTTCTTTTGTTCCTTGCTGCTCTTGTTTATTATTCGGTCTTTATAGGCTTTAAAAGGCGTCCTCCAATTTATTGGATTGCTACTTTTTTAATTCTTGCGCTAGGATTTGTTTATTATTTTAAAATTTCCCCACAAGATTTTACACCGATTTGGGCTTTAGCTCTCTGTTTTTCCATTTTTATTACAAGTGCTGTGGGTGTTGCTGTTGATCAATTTGCTTATAAACCTCTACGCCATGCTCCGCGTATTTCGGCACTTATCGGTGCAATCGGTGTTTCTTTTTTTATTGAAAATCTTGCTACTGTACTCTTTAGTGGTGTTCCGAAAGGTGTACAACAGCCAGATTTTCTTGTAACACCATTTTTATGGCATCTAGGATCAGGAGCAGATGGTATCATCAGAATTGCTCCCATGTCTTTGATCGTTCCCTTTGTGTCATTAATTCTTATTTTATTACTATTATGGATTATCCATAAAACAAAACCGGGTCTTGCTATGCGCGCAATCTCCCATGATATTGAAACAACACGTTTGATGGGTGTGTCTGTCAATAAAGTTATTGCGTTTACATTTGGAATAGGCTCAGCTCTTGCCGCCATAGCAGGCATTATGTGGTCTTTACGTTATCCTCAAATTCAGCCTTATATGGGTGTTCTTCCTGGTCTCAAAGCATTTATCGCTGCTGTTATCGGAGGTATTGGTTCGATACCAGGTGCAATGTTGGGAGGATTGTTATTAGGGTTTATTGAAATTATGATTATCGCATTTTTTCCCGCGCTATCTGGATATCGAGATGCCTTCGCTTTCATTTTATTGATTCTGATTTTATTGATATTGCCCACAGGATTAATGGGTAAAAGAAGTCAGGAGAAAATCTAATGGCGAAGTCAGCGACAACTGTTTTATCGTGTATAAGTATTTTCGTTTTTATAGGTTTTTTATTTTATGCTGATAGCCATTTTAATGACTATACGCTTCGTATCATAAATCTGATTGCTATTAATGCGATATTGGCAATTTCGCTTAATTTGATTTACGGTTTCACAGGTATGTTTTCTCTTGGACATGCTGGATTTATGGCTATTGGTGCTTATGTTTGCGCAATTTTACTTCTTTCCCCTGAACAAAAAGAAATGATGTGGATTCTTGATCCTATTGCTAAACCATTATACCATTTACAGTTACCTTTTTTTATCGCTGTTGTTGTAAGTGGTTTGTGTGCTGCAGTTGTAGGTTTATTGATTGCTTTACCAATATTGCGTCTTGGTGGTGATTATCTTGGAATTGCAACATTAGGTTTTGCAGAAATTATTCGCATTGTCATTACGAACGCAACATCGCTCACAAATGGCTCTTTGGGAATCAAAGGAATACCTCAAAATGCAACATTATGGTGGAACTACGGTTGGCTAGCATTTACTGTTCTCTTTATTGTCCTCTTACTGCAAAGCAATACTGGTAACGTATTACGTGCTATCCGTGATGATGAAATAGCTGCGAAAACTATGGGAATTAACGCTTTTTTCTACCGTAGTTTTTCTTTTACTGTTGGAGCGTTTTTTGCAGGTATAGGTGGCGCATTAATGGCGGCTCTTATTTCAACCATTGATCCAAAAATGTTTAATTTTCTTTTGACTTTTAATATTTTGATGATTGTTGTTGCTGGTGGTCTCGGTTCAATTACAGGGAGCATTATTGGCAGCATTATTATTACAGTAATGCTTGAATGGCTTCGTATTATTGAAAGTCCATTTGACTTAGGTTTTATACATATTCCAGAAACCCCAGGACTTCGTATGGTTGTTTTTTCTCTTTTATTGCTGGTAATTATCTTGTTTTGGAGAAAAGGGTTAATGGGACAACGAGAATTCTCATGGAATGGAATTTATAGCTTTTTGACACGCAAAAAGCTTTCTAATACTGAGGGAAAGCTATGAACGACAACATCCTTTCACTCAATAATATTGTAATGCGTTTTGGCGGATTAGTTGCTGTAAATAATGTTAATATGGCAATTAAACGAGGAAGTATTACTGGGTTAATTGGTCCCAATGGTGCTGGAAAAACAACAGTTTTCAATATGATTTCTGGATTTTATGCTCCTACAAGCGGCATCATTCTTTTTGATGAGAAAAAAATTTCTGGAGCGTCTCCTTATATTATCTGTAGAAGCCATATTGCCAGAACATTTCAAAATATTCGTCTTTTTTCAGGGTTAACGGTTTTGCAGAATGTTATGGTAGGAGCGCATGTTCGACAAAAATATCCTTGGTTTTCTTCAGCTCTATTTTTTTCAAAAGCAATGAAAGAAAAGAAGGAAGTTTATAAAAATTCCTTGGAGCTCCTTGAACAGCTACAACTTGATCACCTTGCCAATCAATCGGCAACAGCTTTACCTTATGGTGTGCAACGACGTCTAGAAATTGCACGCGCGTTAGCCACAAAGCCCAAATTGCTTCTTCTTGATGAACCTGTTGCTGGCATGAATCCACAAGAAAGTGAAGATCTTAGAAAATTCATCGCAAAAGTGCAAAAAGACTTTGATCTTACAATTCTTCTTATTGAGCACGATATGAAAGTGGTTATGGGGCTTTGCCAACATATTTTGGTTATGGAATATGGCTGTTGCATTGCCAATGGTACACCAGATGAAATTCGTAATAACCCTAAAGTTATTGAAGCTTATCTTGGCGGAGATGTTTATGGATATTCTTAAAATAAAAAATCTTTACGTTCATTATGGCGCCATTAAAGCTGTCCAAAATCTTTCTATGTCCATAAAGCGGGGCAGTATTGTCACTTTAATTGGAGCCAATGGTGCAGGAAAAAGCAGTATTGTACGTTCTATTACAGGACTTAATCGCTCTGTTTATGGAGAAATTACCTATAATGGCAAATCTATTATTAAAAAATCACCAGAAGAGATTTTGCGATTAGGGATTGCTCTAAGTCCTGAAGGACGACGTATCATGCCCCATCTCACTGTTTTAGAGAATCTTCATCTAGGTGCTTATATTCGTCACGATAAGCAGGGAATTTCCCGTGATATTGAATGGATATTTGACCTTTTTCCGCGCCTACGTGAAAGAGCAAAACAGTTGGGAGGAACAATGTCAGGTGGTGAACAACAGATGGTTGCTGTGGGCCGTGCACTCATGAGCAATCCTGATATGGTCATATTAGATGAACCCTCGTTGGGGTTAGCGCCACTTCTCGTTCGAGAAATTTTTTCTATTATTCGAAAAATTAATGATATGGGAAAAACTGTTCTTCTTATTGAACAAAATGCATTTGCTGCACTTTCCATAGCTGACTATGCTTATATTTTAGAGGTAGGACATATTTTATTTCACGGTGAAGGAAAAACTATGCTCTCTGATTCGCGTGTTAAAGAAGCCTATCTTGGTGGATAAAGACTACGAATTAAGGAAATAGAGCTCATTCCCTCCACCTTCTAAAAAAGCATTTCTCATTAAGGATGAGAAATGCTCCTTTGTGAATTTTGACTATTACATCCACCATTTTTCTGCACTGAATATTCCTGCTTCTTGTTCAATAATATGCGCTATCTGAAAAATGACTTCTTCAGAAAAAGGTTTACCAATCAATTGCAATCCTAGAGGTAAACCATTTGATGACAGACCAGCAGGAACAGAAATTCCTGGTAAACCAGCCATATTGACTGGTACCGTAAAAATATCATTAAGATACATTGCTACAGCATCAGTTTTTATTTTTTCATCAGCAATACCAAAAGCAGGTGTTGGTGTTGCTGGTGTCAAAATAGCATCAATGCCTGAAGCAAAACATTGATCAAAATCACGTTTTACGAGTGTTCTTACTTTTTGAGCTCTTAGATAACAGGCATCATAATAACCAGATGAAAGGACATAAGTCCCCACCAAAATACGCCGCTTAACTTCATTACCAAAACCAACAGAACGTGTATTTTCATACATCTCAATGATGTCTTTTCCAGGCATGCGCAAACCAAAACGCACACCATCATAACGCGCTAAATTAGAAGAGGCTTCTGCAGGAGCTATAATGTAATAAGAAGGTAGAGCATATTTTGTATGAGGCAAAGAAATATCCTTAATCTCAGCACCTGCTTCTTTTAACCAATTTATTCCTTTTTGCCAAAGCTCAATAATTTCTGGAGACATTCCATCCACATGATATTCTTTTGGAATACCTATTTTCATTCCTTTGATTGATTGACCAAGATAACTTTCATAATCAGGAACTGGTAAATTGACGGAAGTAGAATCTTTTTCATCAAAAGAGGCCATTGATCTGAGTAAGATAGCACAATCACGAACATCTCTGGCAACAGGTCCAGCTTGATCAAGAGATGAAGCAAACGCGACAACGCCCCATCGCGAACAACGTCCATAAGTTGGCTTTATTCCTACAGTTCCAGTAAAAGCTGCTGGTTGACGTATTGAGCCACCTGTATCTGTTGCTGTTGCCCCAGCACAAATTTGTGCAGCAACAGCGGCAGAAGATCCTCCCGATGAACCACCGGGTACGAGTTTTTCATTCGAGCCTTTTTTTCTCCATGGACTAATAACGGGGCCATAATATGATGTTTCGTTGGATGAGCCCATAGCAAACTCATCCATATTAAGTTTTCCTAACATCACAGCACCGTCTTGCCATAAATTAGCTGTGACAGTTGATTCATAGTGCGGTTTAAAACCATCAAGGATATGTGAACAGGCTTGAGTATGAACACCATAGGTTGCAAAAAGATCTTTAATCCCCAAGGGGATTCCTTCTAAAAGCCCTCCCTGCCCTTTCGCTAAGCGACTGTCTGATTCAGCAGCCATTTTCATTGCCTGTTCTGCTGTTATTGTTACATAAGCATTCAAAATTGGATTAGCTAATTCTATTGCTTGTAAATAAGCTTCCGTTAATTCTGTTGCTTTGAGATTTTTCTTTGTTAAAGCATCACGAGCTTGCGCAATTGTGAGGGTTGTTAAATCAGTCATATTGGTTCTCAAATTTCAAAAATATAAAAAATTACTCAACAATTTTTGAGACAAGAAAAAAATTTTCTTCTGTAACAGGAGCATTGGCTACAATATCTGCTGCTTTATCACCATCTGTAACACTATCTTCACGCATTCGTAGAGTCATCGGCATCACAGATGTTAATGGCTCAATTCCACTGACATCAACTTCATTCAATTGTTCTACAAAACCTAAAATAGCATTGAATTTTTTTGTCACAGGTTCTATCTCATCATCGTGGAGGGCAATCCTTGCTAAATGTGCTATCCGCTTGACTGTCTCTTGATCAACAGACATACTCTTTACGCCTTTCTGCTTTTTTGTTTATTTATTGATCTTTATTCTGGCTATACAAGGCTGCACTTGTAAGTGCAAGAATATTAGATAACATGAATAAAGAATATAACTATAGATCTGAAACATTAAAAAACGTATTATACCCTTATGACTGTTATTAATATAGATGAAGTTATAACACATCTTTTGCCTAGACAAACAATAGCAGGCTTAGATTTAGGGACAAAAACTATCGGAATTGCCATTTCTGATATGGGGCTGACTGTCTCAAATCCGCGTCCTGTACTACAGCGAAAAAAATTTACAGAAGATGCTTACACACTTATTAAAATTTTTGACCGTGAAAATGTAGGCGTTATTATCATTGGCTTACCTCTTAACATGAATGGAAGCAGTGGCTCTCGTGTTCAAGCAACCAGAGCTTTTGTGAGCAATATGAAAGCTTATACAAAAATTCCATTTGTTTTTTGGGACGAACGTTTATCAACAATTGCTGCGGAACGGTCTCTTTTAGAAATGAATGTATCGCGCGCTAAAAGAGCAAGCCGTATTGATTCGGCAGCCGCCGCTTTTATATTGCAAGGTGCTCTCAATAGAATTCAACACTTTCATCATATGGAAGGATAGAGGACATTGAGCAAATGCCCTGCATTATATCGTGCAATGAGCATCCCGTAAGAAGATCTCCATTGTCCCCCAAGGCGGCTTTCCATATAGGCATTTGCAACATGTTCTATGTCTGTAGAACGTAATGCTGCTGCTGCTGCTGCATAAGCTACCTGTTCAACAAAAAACCTTCCTGCACCTTCATTTGCTGATGCCATATCACCTGCTGACTTAATGATTTCAATTGCTCTGGGTCCCGCTGGTCCAATATCAAGAGCAATTTTTTCCAACAATTTCTGAAACAATCCCGGTGCTTTTTCAGCAATAAGAATGGCATCCTTTACCAATTGATTAGCAGAACTATTTCTCACAATTCGCGCAGGCCCATTATGCAACATTTGTGATAATGGATTATTCTCTATAAAACTTTCAATACCAAGTTGTGCAATAATTTCACCAATAATAGGCACAACCAATTGACTTACATGATAAGCAATAATAGGTGTCATAATACGGGCAAAAGCTGCTTCAGAACGGTCATTTGCTGCATTGTCAAATGCTCTCGCTAAACGCAAAACCAATGCTTGTGAGGCAGCTATATCTAATGCAATATCTGCAAAAATACGTTCTGTCAGTGGAGGTAACGGCTGATTGGGCATTTTTTTCCGGAAAAAATCTATACCAAATTGAAGAGCCGCTCGTAAAACACCTGCCGATATGACAGATTGATCGAAACGCATCATCGTCTCGATATCTTTAATAACTTTAAGCCCTTCTCCAGCATTTCCCAAAAGCCAGCCATAACTGCCTTGGAAATCGACAACCCCCTCTGGTGTTAAAAGTTCTCCAGAACGCTGAATTAAATGACGAATCGATATAGATCCATTTAATGCGCCATTTTCTTGTATGCGTGGAATAAAAAAACAACTTAAATGACCATTTAAATCTGCACTAACAAGATATCCGTCAGCGGTAGGATTAATAACATTGGTTTTTACAACATTTAAACGATATAGATCACGTTCCATACTTTCATCGAAAGAAATTTTCTTAACACTTGGAAAATTGAAAGCGTATTTTTCAATATCGTCAAATGCACAAGTTAGAGAAGCAGCCTTTTTATGATGAATAGGCTTTGATGAAGAATCATATTGGCGTGATAAAAGTACATTTTGCCATTTTTTGAAGAGCTCAATATCACTAATTAAAACAGCAATAGCTGCACTCGTTATGATAACTTCATTCAAATGTCCTGTTTCTAAACCAGCAGATAAAGCTAAACGAATCGCACGCGCTTGATAGCGTACTCCATTTTCTGAACTCGCATTTTCCCAAAGTGAGGTAACCAAACCTGCTTGTCTAGAATATTGTTGAAGAGCTTGATAGGAAGAATGGATCTCTAATTTTTCCGTTGGTTGCCCCCATTCATCATTATAGCATAATAAAGGCTTATAACGATTCGCTAAGCAAGAAAGTTTCCATGCTTCTCGACTCGCGGCAAAATCCCCTATTTCTTCAAAACTTGCTAACAAAAACTTAGGCAAAGTAGAAGCAATACGAAACATAAGCGTATCGCTAAGAAATGTATTTTTTCGACGAGTATTTTGCGCAGATACAGCACTCATAGGTATATTCCTACATTCAAATCATTCATATCATAGACTATTTGTCTTTTTAGAGTTAAGAAACATTTATCATATTCAAACAAATGCTTGTTTAACCTGTTTAGAGAGAGATAAAGAAGAATGCTATGATTCAAGATAATTTTTTTCCACTTTTCCCTCATCAACATCTTTTAGCTATTAAAGATCTGAGTGTACAAGATCTTAATACATTGCTTGATCGTGCAGAAGCAAATGTTATCCTTTCTAACAAAATTGATAAAATAAAATCTACTTTGCATGGACGGACTCAAATTAATCTCTTTTTTGAAGCCTCTACGCGAACACAATCTTCTTTTGAATTAGCGGGTAAAAGGCTAGGTGCACATGTGATGAGTCTTGCGATCGGCAACTCATCTGTAAAAAAGGGAGAAACATTACTTGATACAGCTACAACTCTCAATGCAATGAAGCCAGATATACTGGTTTTTCGCCATAACAGTGCAGGAGCGGCAGCTTTATTAGCGCAAAAAGTTGATTGTTGTGTTATTAATGCAGGTGATGGTGCTCATGAACATCCAACCCAAGCTTTATTAGATGCTCTAACCATTAAAAGGGCAAAAGGTCGTATTGAAGGATTAACTGTTGCGATTTGCGGAGATATCTTACACTCACGTGTTGCCCGTTCCAATATCTTGTGTCTTAATGCTTTGGGTGCTCGTGTTCGTGCTGTTGCTCCCTCAACACTCTTACCCGCAGAAATCGCTCATATGAGTGTTGAGGTTTTTAACACGATGAAAGAAGGTCTTAAAAATGCTGACGTTATCATGATGTTGCGCTTACAGCATGAACGGATGACAGGCTCTTTTATTCCCTCTACGCGTGAATATTTCCATTATTTTGGCTTACATAAAGAAAATTTAGCCTATGCCAAAAATGATTCTATTATTCTGCATCCTGGCCCATTAAACCGTGGTGTAGAGATTGCATCCGACATAGCAGATGGACCACAAAGTATGATTCATACACAAGTAGAAATGGGAATTGCAGTGCGTATGGCTGTCATGGAGGCTTTATTAGATTCACGCGCAAAGATCAGTGGAGAAAAAAAATGATAAAACCAATTGTTTTTCAAAATGCTCGTATTATTGATCCTTCGCGCACAATCGATGAAATTGGTACAGTTATTGTTGAAAATGGACGAATTATAGCCGCTGGAAAAGAAGCTCTGAATCAGGGATTCCCTGAAGAAGCAGAAGTTATTAACGCACAAAACAAAGCAATTCTCCCTGGACTCGTTGATGCGCGCGTTTTTGTTGGAGAATTAGGGAATGAGCATTGTGAAACAATTGCATCAGCAAGTCAAGCGGCCGCAGCAGGTGGTATTACTTCCTTTCTTATGATGCCAAACACGCATCCAGTTATTGATAATATTGCTCTGATTAAATTTATTACGCATACAGCACAGGAAATCTCATTGGTCAATATTTATCCCGTTGCTTCAATCACACAAGGTTTCAACGGACAAGAAATAACCGAATTTGGTTTGCTCAAAGATGCAGGAGCCGTTGCTTTTAGTGAAGGCAAAAAAACACTTCAAAATTCATCTGTTATGCGGCGTGCAATGACTTATGCACGCGATTTTGATGTTCCATTGATGCATGAAACGCAAGATAAAGATCTTACAGGGCAAGGTGTGATGAATGAAGGACTGCTTGCCAGTTGGCTTGGTCTTTCTGGCATCCCTCGCGAAGCAGAAGTTATTCCACTTGAAAGAGATCTGCGATTAGCAGTATTAACGCAAACACGCTATCATGCCGCTCAAATATCGACAGCACTCTCTGCTGATGCATTTCGTTTAGGTAAAAAACACAGTGAGAAAATTTCAGCGGGTGTATCTATTAATCATTTATCTTTCAATGAAAATGACATTGGTGAATATCGCACCTCTTTTCGCTTAATGCCCCCATTGCGTACAGAAGAAGACCGTATAGCAATGATTGAAGCAATAAAGGATGGGACTGTAGATGTTATTGTCTCTTCTCATGATCCTCAGAGTATCGACAAAAAACATTTACCATTTAATGACGCGGCAGTTGGCGCTATTGGTATGGAGACCTTATTGAGCGCAGCCTTACGCCTTTATCATGATGAGAGCCTATCTCTTCTACGGATAACGGAACTTTTGTCAACGGCGCCTGCAAAGCTCTTTGGACTCAATGCAGGAACACTCAAAAAAGGTGCTCATGCAGACTTTATTGTGGTTGATCTTGAAGAACCATGGGTTGTTTCGAAAGAGAAGCTCTATTCACGTTCAAAAAATACCCCTTTTGATAATGCACGTTTTCAAGGACGTGTGCTCCAGACCTTTGTGAAAGGGAAATCCGTTTTTAAACTTGATCAACAAACTTAATGAGATTCTTAATGAATGAAGCAGAAATATTTTTTCAGTCCACTCCATGGTTTATTTTCCTCATATCTTATCTCATTGGCTCGATTCCATTTGGTCTTCTTTTTACGAGATTGTTCAAAATTGGTGATATAAGAACAATCGGTTCCGGCAATATTGGAGCAACAAATGTTTTACGAACAGGAAATAAAAAGCTTGCTGCTCTAACACTTCTTTGTGATATGTTAAAAGGAACTATCGTTGTTTTGATTATAAAGTTTTTTAGTAATCCGCTAGACAATAGTATACTTGTTTCTCTAGCGGGTTTTTTTACTTTCTTAGGACATCTTTTCCCCGTATGGCTTAAATTTAAAGGTGGCAAAGGTGTTGCTACCTATCTAGGGGTCTGTTTAGGAATCTATTGGCCCGCAGCAATTATTTTTATTATTGTATGGATAACGATTTTTCTTCTCATGCGTTATTCTTCATTATCTGCGCTTATTGCTGTTACGATCACACCGATATTTGTTTTTTATTTTTCCGCTTCTTATTTCTATTGTATGCTGATTGTGATGAGCGTATTTGTGTTTATAAAACATTCTGCAAATATCAGTAGATTATTAATTGGGGAAGAAAGTAAGATTGGTACGCAACACGGAGATAAATAAAGGAATCCTGCTTACTGATCGTCAACGTCTAAGCTGGTTACGGTTGTTGCGCAGTGAAAATATTGGAGCTGTTAGTTTTCGCAATCTCATTGATCATTATAAAACAGCAGAAAATGCTCTGGCAGCGCTGCCAGAGCTTAGTAGAAAAGGTGGTGGTTCTGTATCTATAAAAATAGCAAGCTTAGAAGATGCAGAAAAAGAAATGCAAGAAGCTGAAAGATTAGATATTCGGTTCATCGGTATGGGCGAACCAGACTATCCAGCTTTTCTTAAGGTTACAGAAGCCCCTCCGCCGCTTATTGCTATCAAAGGTAATATTTCAATTTTTCAAAAAACTTCTATTGGAATTATAGGTTCTCGAAATGCTTCAGCTGCTGGGAAAAAGCTTACGGCTCAATTTGCGCGTTTTCTCGGAGAAGCAGACTTTGTAACAATTTCTGGTCTCGCTCGTGGAATTGATAGCGTTGCGCATCAAGCAAGTTTAAAAACAGGAACTGTTGCAGTCATGGCTGGAGGAATTGATCATATCTATCCTCCTGAAAATAAAAAGTTGCACGAAGATATTATCGCCAACGGTGGAGCCATCATCAGCGAAATGCCCATTTCTTGGAAGCCGCGTGCTATCGATTTTCCAAGAAGAAACCGTATTATTGCAGCTCTATCACTTGGTCTCTTGGTTGTAGAGGCAGCCCTGCGCTCAGGGTCCTTAATTACCGCACGTCAAGCAGCTGAAATGGGACGGTTAATTTTTGCCATTCCCGGTTCTCCACTTGATCCAAGATCTGTTGGTACAAACAATCTTATCAAAGACGGTGCTCTACTCACCACACATCCTTCTGACATTATAGAAACACTTACGCCATTAATTTCACCGCTTCCAAATTCGCAACTCAATTTTTTTGAGGAACCATCCTCTTTACAACTTGAAAAGGAGAATTTTAATTTAGCAGATGAAAAAAACAGCGGTCTCTCTTCAGCAGATGACAATGCAGCACGCGCAGCAGTTCTCTCCGCTCTTTCAACAACGCCAATCGATTTAGACACACTTAGTATCCACTCAGGTGTTTCACTCCCAGCTCTCTACCTCTTGTTGGTAGAACTCGACCTTGCTGGAAAGCTTATTCGACACTCTGGTGGTTGTGTGTCATTGTCGAATCTTGATCTTCCCCAAGAGCCTCAGCACTATTAATAATGCTTTGCCCTTCTTTGGCAACCATATCCAAAAGCAATGCTAAAAGCGGACTATGCGCCTGACGCGCCATCTGATTCATTTGCTTTGACATGTCTGTAATATATTGGATAACTTTTAAATGATTTATAAACATAATCCTCTATCCTTGAGCATTTCCCCTCCTACCTCTCAATAGACGTCTTAGTATTTCGCCGTATGTTTTTGTAATAACAGTGGAAAATAAATCGTGTAATTCTATATAGGGTGTATTCTAATAATGACAATCATAAGTTGTACAATATTCATGTTTTTTATATGGCTAATATTTTTTTATGTGCTCTTAAGCAATTGGCATTAGCTATTCGCGTAAAAGGCGTTTATAAAAAAATTTTTATTTCAATATTTGGGTAAAATTATGAATATCGTTATCGTTGAATCTCCAGCAAAAGCAAAAACAATTAATAAATATCTTGGATCTCAATACAAAGTTGTCGCATCATTTGGACATGTTCGTGATTTGCCTGCAAAAGATGGTTCTGTTTTACCGGATCAAGATTTTTCTATGAAATGGGATATAGATTCTGCTGCCGCTAAACGTTTAAATGAAATAGCAAAAGCCGTTAAAGAAGCCGATAGCCTTATATTAGCAACAGACCCTGATCGTGAAGGGGAAGCTATTTCATGGCATATTCTGGATGTTCTCCGTCAAAAAAAAGTTTTAAAAGATAAACCTATTAAAAGAGTTGTCTTCAATGCCATCACCAAAAAGTCTGTGCTTGATGCTATGAACAATCCACGTGATATTGATACATCACTTGTAGATGCTTATCTTGCACGTCGCGCTCTTGATTATCTCGTTGGTTTTACACTTTCACCTGTTTTATGGCGGAAACTTCCTGGTGCCCGTTCAGCAGGACGCGTTCAATCGGTTGCTTTGCGTATTATTTGTGATCGTGAATCAGAAATAGAACATTTTATCAAAGAAGATTATTGGTCCATTACAACACAGTTAAAAACCATCCGAAATGATAGTTTCCAAGCAAGATTGACAATGTTTAATCAAAGAAAAATAGGCAAGCTTGATATTCAATCTCAAGAACAAGCAGACCAAATTCGCCTTATGTTGGAGCAAGCCCAATATCATACACTCAGTGTTGAAGCAAAACCTACAAAGAGAAATCCTTTTCCTCCATTTACAACCTCCACACTACAACAAGCAGCTTCTTCAAAATTAGGATTTTCAGCTTCTCGCACTATGCAAATTGCCCAAAAGCTTTATGAAGGCATTGAAATTAATGGTGAAACGGCAGGGCTGATTACTTATATGCGTACCGATGGTGTGCAAATAGCACCAGAAGCTATTGATTCAGCACGAAAAGTTATTCATGAAACTTTCGGTAAAGACTATATTCCTGAAAAACCACGTTTTTATTCAACAAAGGCAAAAAATGCACAAGAAGCACACGAAGCGATCCGTCCAACAGATTTTCAACGCAATCCTAGTCAAGTCCGTAATTTTCTCGATAGCGATCAAGCAAAGCTCTATGAGCTGATATGGAAGCGTGCTATTGCCAGCCAAATGCGTTCTGCTGACATTGAACGTACAACCGTTGAAATTGAAGCACAGCAAGGAGAAAACCGTGCAAATCTACGAGCAACAGGATCTGTTATTCGCTTTGATGGCTTTATTTCCGTCTACACGGATCAACGAGACGAAGAAAATAATGAAGAAAATGAAACAACACGTTTACCACAAATAAACACTGGTGAAGCACTTAAAAAAGAAAAAGTTGAATCCGTACAACATACCACAGAGCCCCCTTCTCGTTATTCTGAAGCTTCATTAATTAAAAAGCTTGAGGAGTTAGGAATTGGTCGTCCTTCGACTTATGCCTCCACATTGGCGACATTGTGTGACCGTGGATATATTGTCATTGATAAACGAAAGCTTATTCCCGATGCTAAGGGACGTATTGTTACGGCCTTTCTTGAAAATTTCTTTAATCGCTATGTAGAATATGGTTTCACAGCAGATCTTGAAGAAAAGCTGGATCTTATATCTGACGGCAAACTTTCTTGGAAAGACGTCTTAAGGGATTTTTGGGATGGATTTAATGCATCTATTAGCAATATCCAAGAACTCCGTATAACCAATGTCCTTGATGTTTTAAATGTAACATTAGCACCTCTCGCCTTTCCTGAACGCGAAGATGGAAGTGATGTGCGTTCCTGTCCTCTTTGTAAAAATGGTCAATTATCATTAAAACTCGGTCGTTATGGTGCTTTTGTTGGCTGTTCCAATTATCCCGAATGTAAATACACACGCCAACTTGGTACAGATACTGGAGAAGATAATGAAGCTGTACGCAATGATGAACCTGTTATACTTGGTATTGACCCTGAAACAGGAAAAGATATCTCTCTTCGCAATGGCCGGTTTGGACCCTATATTCAACTTGGTGAAAGCAAAGAAGTTAAGCGTGCAGGACTACCAAAAGAGTGGCAGGCAGAAAATGTAACCCTTGATAAAGCCTTGGCTTTACTATCCCTTCCCCGTGAAATTGGCATTCATCCTGAAACTGGAAAAATAATCACGGCTACGATTGGACGATATGGTCCCTATCTTAGCCATAACGGAAAATCTGCGCGCCTTCTTCATGCAGATGAAGTTTTTGATATTGGTATCAATCGCGCTGTTACAGTATTGGCAGAACAACAAGAAAACAAAACCAAGCAAAGCAGAACAACACCTGAAGCATTGGCAACATTAGGAGAGCATCCAGAAGGAGGAACCATTACCGTGCGCAACGGGCGTTATGGTCCTTATGTCAATTGGGGTAAAATTAATGCAACATTGCCAAAAGATAAAGATCCCATTAGTGTAACACTTCCAGAGGCACTAGAACTTATATCGGCTAAAGCATCGAGTAAAAAAACAACTTCAAAAAGAGCTTCTTCTAAAACAAAAGCAAAAATAAAAGAGACATAAATTTTGGCTAAAGGTGAAAAAAACATAAAATATCTCTCTTCATTCAAGGGGAAAACTTTTCCCAATAAGGAAGCAATCCTTTCCTTTATAATTGAGAATCCTAACCACTCAAGTAAACGAGAAATCGCTAAAGCTTTTAACTTAAAAGGCGATTCTCGTATCTGGCTTAGAGATATGTTACGTGAGTTAAAGGATCAAAATCTCATATCTAAACACCACAAAAGAGCAATAAACAAAGGAAAATTACCCCCTGTTTCTTTAGTAAAAATTAGCGGACGTGATAAAGATGGAAGTTTTATTGCACAACCTCTTGAATGGGAAGATTCTCCAAAGCCCAATATTGAAATACACTCTTTTCATCACATAACAGGAAGTAATATTGGTGTTGGAGATCATATTCTTGTAAAAGTTTTTCGAAATAAAAATTCTGAAAGCTCAAGCCATCCTTATACGGGACGAATTATTCGTAAAATTGATGTATCTCCCAAAAGCGCATTTGCTGTTGTACAAAAATTTGAAAATAATCAATGGCGCCTTGATCCTATAGACCGCAAAACCAATGAACTCATTGTTGAAATGTCTCCAGAAATGAAGATTCAAATTGGTGACCTCGTTGAAGTCGAAATTAAAAAAAATACTGGTTACGGATTAAAGAGCGCAAAAATAAAGAATGTTTTAGGGCACATTAAGAGTGAGAAAACACTCTCAATGATAGCGCTTCTTTCGAAAGGAATTCCTTATATTTTTCCTGAAAGTGTTCTTGAGCAAGCCAAACATATCAAAGCTGCCAATATGGATAATCGTGAAGATTGGCGACAATTACCCTTTATTACAATTGATCCACCAGATGCAAAAGACCATGATGATGCAGTTTATGCAACCAAGGATAAAGACCCAGCAAATAATGATGGTTGGATTATTATTGTGGCCATTGCAGATGTTTCTTACTATATCAAAACAGGAAGCGCTTTAGATAAAGAAGCATTGAAACGTGGAAATTCTGTTTATTTTCCCGATACCGTTGTGCCAATGTTACCTGAACGCCTTTCTCATGATTTATGTTCTCTTCGTGAAGGAAAAGAAAGACCAGCTTTAGCCGTTCGTATGATTTTTGATGCAAACGGTAATAAACGAAAACATAGTTTTCATCGTATTATGATTCGTGTAAGAGCCAAACTTTCTTATCAAGAAGTACAATTGGCAATTGAAGGTAATATAAATGAAAAAATAACCCCTCTTTTTGAGAGCATTTTGCACCCCTTATGGGAAGCCTATGCATGCCTTAAAGCTGCGAGAAATCGTCGCCAACCACTAGAATTAGAAATTGCAGAAAAAAAGATTATTCTTGATCAAAATGGATGCATAAAAGATGTTGTGAGTGAAACACAATTAGAAGCGCATCGTTTAATTGAAGAGTTTATGATACAAGCTAATATTGCAGCTTCTGAAACATTAAAACAACATCACCAGCCGCTCATTTATCGTATTCATGAAAAACCTTCTCTTGCTAAGCAAGAAATACTTCGGAGCTTTCTTCAAAGTTTGGGGATACCACTCTCCCGCGGAAGCGAACTTACCTCAGCGCGCCTTAATAGAATTTTAGAAAAGGTCGCTCATACTCAACAACAAGAACTAGTCAATCAAGTTATTTTGCGTTCACAATCACAAGCAGAGTACAACCCTAAAAATAGTGGCCATTTTGGTTTGAATTTGCAGAACTATACACATTTTACATCACCAATCCGTCGTTATGCTGATCTCATTATTCATCGAGCACTCATTAAAGCTCTCAAATTAGGAAATGATCAATTAACAGATACACAAGAACAAAATCTTGCAGAAATTGCTACGCAAGTTTCTTTATACGAACGCCGTGCAATGATGGCTGAAAGAGAAACGATTGATCGGCTTGTTGCTCACTATTTAACGAATAAAATCGGTCGTATTTTTACAGGCCGCATTTCCGGAGTTACAAAAGCAGGTCTTTTTATCTCACTTGATAAACTCAATACAGATGGTTTTGTCCATATTTCTACACTTAAAAATGATTATTATCATTTTGATGAAGCACAACATGTTCTTGTAGGACAGCGTAGCCATAAAGGCTATCAGCTCAGTGATGTTGTAGAAGTAAAACTTATAACGGTACAACCTTTTGCTGGCGCTTTATGCTTTGAACTGTTAACAAAACCTCGTCCAATAAAATTTTCACCGACATCCTACCATAAAAACAAATTAAAAAAACAAAAGTATACTTTTTATGGGAAAAGAAAAAATTAAGCTTCTTGCCCTCCATTGAATATAATATGAATAATAAATTTAATTTAAGAAATGACTTATATTATATAATATTTATATGTACAATCTTCTTTCTTTAGTATACAAGAGGATAAATTTTATTGTTAAGTCTATAATAACCATATAAAAATCTTGCAGTTTTTTATACTTAGAAAATGAGAGAAACTGCAAAGGATAGTTTTGGCTCCCTTTCATTTCAGCTCATCTTTTCATTGTTTAAATAAACAAGAGTACCTTAAGCCATTCTCATGAAAAAAAAACCTTTTGACTCTCAAAATAATTCTTTGCGTGCAATTATTGCCGCTATTGCAACCATTGGCACTGTTGGAACAGCATTGGCAATGGGAACACAACTTGTCTCTCTTCTTATGGCAGAGAAAGGACTTTCCAACAGTACAATCGGCTATAGTGGAACAGTTGGTGGAATCGCCACAATTATTGCAGCTATTTTTACGTCTCGAATTGCCTTATGCTTAGGAATCGCTCAAACAATATTGCTTATGATGGCGATAGGATCTTTAAGTTTTTTAGGATTCTATTTTTTTGATCCCATATGGATTTGGTTTATTTTAAAGTTTATATTACATTTCAGCATGACAGTTATGTTTATCCTATCAGAGTTTTGGATCAACAGTTATGCTCCCCCAAAAAAACGCGGTTTGATCCTTTCTATTTATGCTATTGTCTTAGGATTAGGGTTTATAATAGGTCTAACGCTGCTAGCAAAAGTGGGAACACAAGGATTTATTCCTTTTGCTGTTGGATATAGCCTTATTATACTTGCTACTATACCAATTCTTACCGCTTGGAAATTAAGTCCAGAATTTCAAAAAAATCAATATATGCCATTTTTTCGTTATCTTTTTCACGTTCCAAGTGCAATGATGGCGGTCCTTGTTTACGGGGCCATTCAAATGGGCGTATTAACTCTTATAATACCCTTTAGTTTATCCATTGGTTATAATGAGAATGAAGCAGCACATTTTATGGCAACCCTTGCACTTGGGAATATTTTCCTCTTAATTCCTATCAGCATTATAAGCGACTACGCCAAAGATCGACGCTACCCGCTGATGAGTTGCGCTATTTTAGGTTTTTTAGGAACTTTTATAGTACCATGGATTCTTCAATATCCATGGATTCTGATGCTTGATTTGTTTTTTCTGGGTGGTGTATCAGCGAGCCTTTATACAATTAGTCTTGCACATTTAGGAGCCCGTCTCAAGGGGCAAGAGCTTGCTGCTGCTAATTCTGCTTTTATTTTTTGTTATGGAATTGGTATGCTCATCGGACCGACCTTTATCGGAAAATCCATGGATATCTTTAAACACTTTGGTTTTTCAATAGCCATGGCTGTTTTTTTCGGTTTATATGTCATTTTGGTGTTTGTCCAACTTATGAGAAAATTAATCAGCTCTTGACTTTTTTGAGAACATCCGTAGTGTTGCCGGAAAATCTGATGATGTCGGAAATAAGTTTTGACAGAAATAATATTTTTTCAGTATAAATAGGGTATTTACATTATGGCTAAAGCAGCAACCATTAAGATCAAGCTTTTATCAACTGCAGATACTGGTTTTTTCTATGTAACAAAGAAAAACAGCCGTACAATGACAGATAAAATGAGCAAGCGTAAATATGATCCAGTTGTAAAAAAGCACGTTGAATTTAAAGAAACAAAAATTAAATAAATAAAATTATTATTAAATTGATAGATTTTATACTCCAAAAGAAATGTTGGAGTATTGCTCTTCAAAGTTATTTTTTGAGGGGTGTTTTTTTATTTCCTTAAGTTTAAAAAGTTTACTTTAAACTTTGTATGTTTTGTACGGATTTGGATAAGTTGATTTATTATTTAAGTTGCTTACATATATTCTGTATGAGTATTTGATTATTGTGATATCTAATGAAAATTTTGTCATTAAAACGAAACACTGTTTCGTCATATGAATAAAGTTTCTCGGGTCAATTATAAACAATACTAAAATAGAGTTATAATAATGTTAGCAGTTTCTTTATTTCATGAAAAAATCTTTTTCTCATTTTAATCTAAGAAGCTTTAATCTAAAAGTTATCGGTTTCAGTATTTTTGTCGCTGCTAGCATTCTTATCATTATGTCAACTTATTTTAAGAAAACTCAGCTGTTGCCTCAAAAAGAAAAATTTTCTTCTCAAAACACTGTTGAAGGAAATGCATTAATCATTGATGGCGATACCATTATGATTTCTTCAATTAAGATTCGACTAGCTGGAATTGATGCTCCTGAACTCCACCAATTTTGTGGAAAAAAAGAAGCACGCTACCCTTGTGGGCTTGAGGCAAAGAAATATTTAGAAAAACTATTAAAAAATCAAACTGTTACATGTCACTGGCAAAAAACAGATAAATATCGCCGTATTCTTGCAACATGTAAAACAAAACAAGTTAGCAATATCAACGCAACACTTGTACATAATGGTTGGGCTGTAAATTATTATGAATACCCCAAAGAAGAGCAAGAAGCTAGAAAGAAAAAGAAAGGAATATGGGCATCAAGTTTTCAACGACCAAAAGAATGGCGCAAAGCAAATCCTCGCACAGAATAAGAAAAATATTTTTTAATTTTATTTACCAATGAAACAATGTAGCCAAATTATCAAACTTGAAAAAGAGATCTATTCCTGTCGTGTTTGCGTCCAACAACCCCATTATTTTCCTCCTCTTCCTCATGAACCAAACCCGGTCGTTTATTTATCCGATACCGCTTCGATTGCAATTGCAGGCCAAGCACCAGGGTTGCGTGTCCATGAAACTTCTATCCCTTTTAATGATCGTTCTGGCGAAAAATTGCGTAATTGGCTGGGTGTCACGAAAGAAGAATTTTATAATAGATCTCTTTTTGCTATTGTTCCTATGGGATTTTGTTTTCCAGGCTATGACAAAAATAAAGCTGATTTACCACCAAGACGTGAATGTCGAGAAATATGGCATGAAAAGATATTTCAAGCGATGCCTCAAATAAAGCTTGTTCTTGCTATTGGCAGTTATGCGCAAAAGTGGCACATTACAGAATTAAAATATAAAACCGTTTCTGCAACTGTTGGTGATTGGAGAAATATTCTTTCCATTCCCCAACCTCGAGGCTATAATGTTATGCCTTTGCCTCATCCATCATGGCGAAATACTTCTTGGTTACAGAAAAATCCATGGTTTAATGATGAGCTTATTGTATATCTGCGTTGTTTAGTGCGTAAATTTTTATAAATTAAAATATTGAGAATAAATATGGATCGTCTTGACCGAAAAATTTTACATCTTTTGCAAGAAAATGCGACACTTTCTGTTGCTGATATTGCTAAAAAAGTGGGACTTTCGACCACTCCTTGCTGGCGTAGAATTCAAAAACTTGAAGAAGATGGCGTCATTCAGCGTCGTGTTGCTGTTCTTTCTCCTGAAAAAGTAAACGCACACGTCACTGTTTTTGTGTCTATTCGCACAAACACACATAGTCATGAATGGTTTAAGCGTTTTTCAAAAATTGTGCAAGAATTCCGTGAAGTCATTGAATTTTATCGAATGAGTGGAGATATTGACTATTTATTGCGTGTTGTTGTGCCCAACATTGAAGCTTATGATCTTTTTTATAAAAAATTAATTTCTAAAATTGACATCCGTGATGTCTCATCTTCTTTCGCAATGGAACAGATTAAATATACAACGGAACTTCCACTTAATTATATTAAATTACACGACAAGACGCATGAACAAAACTCTTAAGATTTTTATATCCGTCTCATGATCTTTTAGGCATTCAAACTTTCTTGTTGAAAAACGACCATTTGTGCATGTGTTAAAACAGCAGCTTTGACAATACCAGCTGCCATAGCTGCTCCTGTCCCTTCACCAAGACGCATCCCCAAATCTAGAAGTGGTTCTTTGCCAATTTTTTTTAAAAGTTTACGATGAGCTGTCTCAGAAGAAACATGTCCAACAAGGGTATGATCAAGAGCTTTTGGATGCATTTTATAAAGGACCGCTGCAGCTGCTGTTGCCACAAAACCATCTAAAATAACGGGTATTTTTTCTATTCTTGCTGCTAAAATAGCACCAACCATAGCAGCAATTTCACGTCCTCCTAAGCGACGCATTATCTCAAAAGGATCATTGAAATAATCCTTGTGCAAAGAAATAGCTGTCTTAACCGCTGCAATTTTACGCTGATAAAAATCACCTTCTGATTCCATAGCATTTCCTGTCCATTCTTCCACTTCCCCTCCAAACAATGCTAAGCATAAAGCTGAAGCTATTGCTGTGTTTCCAATTCCCATTTCTCCAATACATAAAAGATCTGTTCCACCCGCAATGGATTCCATTCCAAATGCCATTGTAGCAGCCGCACTCCGCTCATCCATTGCGGCATCCTTCGTAATATTCATTGTTGGATATTCTAATGCTAAATCAAATATTTTTAATCCAAGATCATAAGCAATACAAATTTGATTGATAGCAGCTCCACCAGAGGCAAAATTTTCTACCATTTTTTGTGTCATAGATTGTGGAAATGGTGTAATATTCTCCTCTACAATACCATGATTTCCAGAAAAAATAGCGACCAAAGGTCTCGTTACGATAGGTTTTTCTGTACCCCTCCACCCCGCATACCAAACAGCAATATCTCCTAGTTTTCCTAATGTTCCTTGCTCTTTTGTTAAGTCTTTTTGCCGTTTTTTTGCCAAAATTATAGAAAACTCATCAGCAACAGGTAAATTTGTAAGCAAAGCACGAAAATCATCAAATGGACTAGCGGTCATAAGGATACCTTTTAAAATCTACAATGTTTATGAAAATCCCGTCATATATACAGGATATGAATAATTTATTGTTTTTTTAACAGTGCTTTAAAAATGTTAAATACTATGAAAGCAATAATTTCTACATTCTATTTTCAACCCTAATAACAAACGTGCAAGATTCAAAATGTTATTAATATCTTATGATTACCTTTACAGTGATACCCTTAACCTATTTTTTATTTAATAGGCATAATCAGCATGCCGTTTAATATATACATTCCAACAATTCTTATGCATAATAAAAGTTATAAACTTTCAAAAACTTATAAAATTGAAGAGATCAAAATTATCGCAAAGACATCCAAACGCAAAGGATCTCAACTTTAATATATGTTAATTATTAGGCTATTATTAAATGAGAGCATAAAAAGCTTCTTTTAAAATACATATATCTGCATTTGGTTTTGTCGCATCATTTGATAATATTTGCCTCCATCGACGTGCCCCACCCCGCCCATGAAATAAACCAATCATGTGACGTGTCACATGAGAAAGCCGCCCCCCCGATGCAATATGTCGAGCTGCATAATCACACATAACCTCAATAAGATCACTCTCACTCAGATTATTTTGCGTCTCACCATAGAGTTCAAAATCAATATGTTTTAACAAAGCTGGATTATGATAAACTTGGCGACCAACCATGACAGCATCACAGAAAGTTAAGTGTTCTTTGATCTCATCAATCGATTTAATTCCACCATTTATCCCAATGAATTTATGAGGATATTTACGTTTTAATTTGTAAACTCTTTCATAATTAAGGGGCGGAATATTACGGTTTTCTTTCGGACTCAATCCTTGCAGCCATGCCTTGCGTGCATGTATCCAGAGCGCATCACATCCAGCATTCCAAACCTGATTAGCCAAAAGATCTAACGCTAACTCTTCATCTTGTTCGTCCACTCCAATCCGACATTTGACAGTTACAGGTATAGTAACCTCTCGTTTCATCGCTTCCACGGCATTTGCCACAATGTCTGGATGTAACATCAAACAAGCCCCAAAGACACCTGCTTGAACACGATTTGATGGGCACCCGACATTAAGATTTATTTCGTTGTAGCCAAAATCCTCAGCAATTCGTGCAGCTTCTGCTAACTTTTTCGGATCAGCCCCCCCTAGTTGTAATGCAACTGGACATTCTTTATCGCTAAAAGCCAACAATTGTTCGCGAACACCATGAATGACAGCATCTGCTACCATCATTTCCGTATAAAGGAGAGCTTTTTTCGTTAAAAGACGATAAAAAAACCTGCAATGTCGGTCTGTCCAGTCCAACATTGGTGCTACTGCAAATTTTATAGTCGATGGAAGGTTGTAAAATATCATGAGGGTATTACTCTCATGTCCCTATAGCTCTCTCTTTATACATAGAAAAATACTTACTTTTAGTTTACGGAAAATTTTATTCTCTTATACTATCATGAGTATAATAACAGTTCATTATTTTCAATTGATATCAAGGTTTACTACAATCAATCATGATAAAACACAATTTTGCATTTCTCATAGATTAGTGTTCAGGTATATAAACATGAAAAAAGAAGATTTTCACCATAATATAAAAAACTCATTTACAAGTTCTTCTTACGCTCATCAAGCCTCCATCCTTACATGATTTAGCACAGCATTTAAGATAATAAATGCTAAACTAACACATTATACAATTTTTTATAATAGATTTAATTTTCTTTAGATTTTTTTTAACTTATTGTGCAAATAAATGCTACAGAAAGTATCTTTATCTTCTCCTAAAGAAAGAATAAAAATCCTTATTTCACATGAATCTAATTATAAATCATTTTTTTTCAATGAGTTATTCTTGGTAACATTCTTGAATTTCACTTTATAAGATAGATAAATTTCATCCTAAATATTCTATCTAATTTTGCCATTTTATGATTCTTGCAAAAAAAAACTAAAATCAGGGTATAGACAGCCATTGCCTTTTTAATATCTATGATTGATATCAGTATCTCTTTAAGGAAAATATTTTACAATATTGCAGATAAAATCTGTAAAATGAAATGATCATAAAAGTTGTTCAATCTCTTGTTGGCTTTGCATATAGGAAGAAAGAGTATCAACCTCTTGTTCATTAAATAGGAGACCCAGTTTTGAACGACGCCATAACACATCTTCACATACTTTAGCCCATTCTTTTTCCATCAACCATTTTACTTCTACTTCATAAAGCCCATGTCCAAAATTTTTTCCTTTATTTGCCTTACCATGTGCAAAGATCACCAATGCTTCCGTACCGTAGGAGCGTGCAAGCCTGCGATGTGTAAAAGCATCTAAATCTGGCATCAAAAGAGCAATCCTATTTTCGATTGTATCTAATTTGTTATAGGGAAAATCACCCCCTGGAAGTACTGCCTTAGCCGTCCATGATGCTCCCTTTTTACCAAGCTCTTTTTCAACAAATTTCATCGCATCTTCAGCCAACTTACGATAAGTTGTAATCTTTCCACCATAAAGATTAAGAATCTTTGGTGTTGTTCCTGTTCCCATTTCTTTTAAAACATAATCGCGCGTAATTTCTTGTGCTTTTGAAGCTCCATCATCATAGAGTGGACGAACTCCAGAGTAAGACCAGACAATCGTTTCAGGCAACACTGGTTGTATGAAATATTCACTGGCTGCTGCACAAATATAATCAATTTCTGTATCAGTAATATGAACGTCAGCCGGATCTCCTTGATAATTACAATCTGTTGTTCCAAGCAAGGTAAACTCTTCTTGATACGGAATAGCAAATATAATACGCCCATCACCATTTTGAAAAATATAAGCACGATCATGAGTATAAAGCTTGGGAACCAAAATATGAGAACCTCTAACAAGCCGTACTGGTGGATGTTCTTTACAATCTAATATGCTTGCCAAAACATGATCAATCCAAGGTCCTGTCATATTCGCGACATAAGAAGCTGTGACACTATATTCTTTGCTACTTAACTTGTCTTGAAGAAAGATACGCCATTTATTGTCTTCTTTTTTTAAAGAGAGAACTTCTGTTCGTACTTTTATATCAGCTCCCCTCTTTTCTGCATCACGAGCATTGCCAATAACTAAACGCGCATCATCTACTCTTGCATCAGAATATTCAAAACCTCTCTGATATTCTTTCTTCAGTGTAGAGCAAAATTTTTGTGAAAAATTAATCGTTTTACTGCGCCACAATTTCTGATTCCAATTCCCTAAATAATCATAAATAAAAAGTCCAAAACGCAACATCCAAGCAGGGCGCAATTCTTTATGATAAGGAAGGAGAAAACGCAAAGGACGCACAATATGTGGAGCCATGCGTAAAATGATCTCGCGTTCTTTCAATGCTTCACGAACAAGTTTGAACTCATAGTGTTCAAGATAACGAAGCCCACCATGAATAAGCTTTGTTGACGCACTTGAGGTCCCAGATGCAAGATCGTTCATTTCAGCCAATCCCACTTTAAAACCGCGTCCTGCTGCATCTCTTGCCAATCCACACCCGTTTATCCCTCCCCCAATGATAAACAGCTCATAATGTGTTGTGGTTTTCATAATTTCACTTTTCATTATTTAATTTTTTTCTCAGTACTCAATAAAGCAACAGGAAAAAAATAATACAAGTGTTCTTCATTGTATTATCAACGTACTTTTTCCTAAAATAAACACGCACAAAAAGCTTTTGATATCCTTATACATCAAAACAACATTTGACAAATTAAAGAGATTTTTTTTATCTTTTACAAAACATAATCCTTGCCAAACCAAGGTTCATCATATGAAATCTTTTTAGAGAAAAATTGATGTTTTTTCTCATTCTTAAAGACACACTATAGCTAAATGCTTATTGCACATAGAGAGCGCTTTTCATATAGTTCACTCAATGACACCCTAGAAAATGTGAAGGTATACAGATGAATTATCACTCTCAAAACTCGAAAATAACACTTCTTTCAAAAATTTTAGTCCCAGTTATGTCGAGTATTTTAATCTTTTTACCTTCTTTATCAAACGCAACATCACACTCAAAAACAGCAAATAATTTAAGCTTAGAAAAGCTTAAAACACAACTTTTGGAAGATTCTAGCTTTTTATCTAAGCTTAAAGAAAAAATGATACCACATACTGATTCTCATCATATTCAACAAATTGTCAGAGAGTACCTTCTTACTCATCCAGAAATTATGATTGAAATGCAGCTTATTCTTCAAGATAAGCTGGAAAAACAGAATGAATACGAAAACCAAAAACAAACTTCTGTCATTCATTTGTTAGAAAAAGAAATTTTTCATTCTCCTCATGACGCTGTTTTGGGAAACCCAAATGGTAAAAGAGTGCTTGTCAATTTTTTTGATTACAACTGTGGATATTGTAAAATTTCCTATTCAAATATAGAAGACTTGATAAAAGAATACCCAGATTTAAAGGTTATTATCAAGGATTTACCAATTTTAAGCTCTGATTCTATGGCAGCCCATACTGTTGCCTACGCATTTCGAAAACAATTTCCAGAGAAATATCCTCAGTTTCACAAAACGCTTTTAATGTATCAGGGTCGTGCAAATGAAGCTAAAGCTATTAAAGTAGCTGTTTCATTAGGAGCAGATGAAAAAAAACTACGTAATGCAATAAAAGATCCCACTCTGCAAAACGCTTTTAAAGAAAATATTCAAATTGCCTCTACACTTCATATTACGGGAACACCTTCTTACATCATTGGTAATAAAATATTCATTGGCGCAGCCAAACAAGATATTCTAAAACAAGCGATAGACAATACACAGTGAATTCCTGATCCATTTTAGAAAGAATACTGTAAATGAGGTAATTTTATGCTTTCTCTTTTTTGACAACAGGCTTATAAGTGCAATTTTGCGTAAAGCAGATACGAGTTTTAAATTGCAAAGTATAATAATTTAAAGGAAATAAAAATCTTTAAAGCCTCAAAAGATGTCATCCCTAATCTAGAGATATTCGGTCATAAAATGAGATAATGACGATCTTCATTGATCAAGGAGTTAGAAATAAAATGACAACAAAAAAAATGGATTCGGCAAAAACCGCAATTGATACGAAAATTATTCGTGATCTTGCTGAAATTTTGAATGATACAAATTTAACGAACATTGAAGTTGAACAAGGGGAGCTTCGTATTTGTGTCTCACGCCAAAATACCTTAATTTCTTCTGAGCAAGCAATCTATGCTCCTGTTTCTACTCCTACTTTTTCTGTAACATCTTCTCCAGTTCCAACAGCTGAAGCTCCTATACAATCTATCCAAGAAGATAAATCAAAAAACACAATAACCTCTCCCATGGTTGGAACAGCTTATCTTGCACCTTCACCAGGCGCGCAACCTTTTGTAGAAGTAGGACAAAATGTTTCTGAAGGGGAGACATTACTTATTATTGAAGCCATGAAAACAATGAATCAAATTTCATCACCACGCTCAGGCACAGTAACCACTGTTCTTGTCAAAGATGGTCAACCTGTTGAATTTGGTGAACCACTTATTATTGTTGAATAAAGCGAGGGGCAACCATGATTCGAAAAATCCTCATTGCTAATCGGGGAGAAATTGCTCTTCGCGTTTTACGTGCATGTAAAGAACTTGGCATAAAAACCGTGGCTGTTCACTCTACCGCTGATGCAGATGCAATGCATGTTCGTCTTGCTGACGAAAGTGTTTGTATTGGACCTCCTCCCGCTCGCGATTCTTATTTGAGTATTCAGCAAATTATTGCTGCTTGTGAAATTACAGGAGCTGATGCTGTTCATCCAGGTTATGGCTTTCTTTCTGAAAATGCAAAATTTGCGGATGTTCTAGAAGCCCATGATATTACATTCATCGGTCCAACAGCTACTCATATCCGAATCATGGGCGATAAAATCGAAGCAAAGAAAACCGCCAAAAAACTTGGTATTCCTGTAGTTCCCGGTTCAGATGGGGCCGTCACTGAAGAATCAGATGCTTTACGCACTGCTCGTGAAATTGGTTATCCAGTTATTATCAAAGCTTCTGCCGGTGGTGGTGGACGTGGTATGAAGGTTGTTCATTCTGAACAAGAATTTTCTATAGCTCTCAAAACAACACGTTCAGAAGCGAAAGCTGCTTTTGGTGATGACGCTGTTTACATAGAAAAATATTTAGAAAAACCCCGTCATATTGAAATTCAAGTCATAGGTGATGGTGCGGGAAATGCTATTCATTTAGGAGAACGCGATTGTTCACTTCAACGACGGCATCAAAAAGTATGGGAAGAAGCTACATCACCTGCACTTAATGAAACAGAACGGAAAAAAATTGGAAGTATTGTTGCAAATGCCTGTGCCAAACTTGGATATCGTGGAGCTGGTACTATTGAATTTCTTTATGAAAATGGCGAATTTTATTTTATTGAAATGAATACACGTTTACAAGTAGAACATCCTGTAACTGAAGCAATTACAGGTATAGATTTAGTCCATGAACAAATCCATATTGCATCAGGCTGTAAGCTTTCAGTGACACAAGATGAAGTCTGTTTTTCTGGTCATGCCATTGAATGCCGTATTAATGCAGAAGATCCTATTAACTTTACGCCATCACCTGGAACCATTACACATTTTCATACACCTGGAGGTTTAGGGATTCGTGTTGATTCAGGCGCTTATTCAGGTTATCGTATCCCTCCTTACTATGATAGCATGATTGGAAAGCTGATTGTTCATGGACGTACCCGTTTAGAATGTATGATGCGTTTACGGCGTGCTTTAGATGAATTTGTCGTCGATGGGATAAAAACTACACTACCTCTTTTTCGCGATCTTATTAATAATCAAGATGTTGCTGATGGTAATTATAATATTCACTGGCTTGAAAAATACCTTTCTCATCAATCAAAGTCTTCAGATTCGTAATTTGATAGCAAAATAGTGCATTCTTATAAAAGATTCTATAAGATATCAACATAAGGATAGTGCCAACCTTGCTGTAAAAAGTGGTAAAAGAGGAAATAAGTTAGTTATTTTTATTTATTATATAGTTTTCACTTAATATGCACAAAATTTGATAATTTTCTGTTTTCCTTTTTGTGAGTTTGTGCTAATCCCTACATGGTTACGCCCTTATAGCTCAGTTGGTAGAGCACCTGATTTGTAATCAGGGGGTCGGGAGTTCGAGTCTCTCTGGGGGCACCATTTTATTTCTTAAACATATTGAAATATATAGTTTTTTTCTTTAAATAGCTATTTTCAGACCACCTTTTAGACCACCTTCTACAGTTTATATAATTTTACCTAATTTGTTCTTATTTGCTCCTTATTTTTCTTTGGAGTGAANAGACCACCTTCTACAGTTTATATAATTTTACCTAATTTGTTCTTATTTGCTCCTTATTTTTCTTTGGAGTGAAGTCTAAGATCTCTTTTTTTCTCCATCTCACTGCTCTCCCTAGCTTATATGGCTCCGGAAACAACCCCTGAAGCACCCAATTGCGAATCGTTGTTGTGGATACACTAAAAAGCTGTGCACACTCACGTGTCGTTACATATCTATCTCCATCATCAAATATCATCTCATTACCTTTCTCTTTTTTATGTTAATTAAATGGGTGGGGGGCTGGAAGGCATGTGAAGCACTCAACTTTTAAAAATTTGCAAGTTTATTTTTTAGATGTGCTTAATTTCATATTTCCAATCAGGCAATTGAGTAAGAGCTAATGCGAGTTG